>JAILPF010000145.1 GCA_024699575.1 Acetatifactor sp.
CATTCCAAAAGCCTGGCAGAGGGGCTTGTGCCGGAATTGGAGTTGTGCGCAGTGGCGGATGTCAGGGAGAGCAGACGAAAATGGGCAAGAGAAAATCTCCCGGATGATATTCTGATTTTTGATGATGGAGATGCGCTGATCGAATCAAAATGCTGTGATGCGGTAATTGTTGCCACGCCGCATTATGATCATCCCCGCCTGGTGATGAAAGCCTTGAACAATGGACTTCACGCTTTGAGTGAGAAACCTGCCGGTGTATATACTAAGCAGGTCCGCGAGATGAATGAGGTTGCTGAAAAATCAGACAAAGTATTTGCGATGATGTTCAATCAGCGAACTAATCATCTGTACCGCAAGATGAAGGAGATTGTTGAAAGTGGAGAATATGGACAGATTAAGCGGGTTAACTGGATTATTACAGACTGGTATCGTACGCAGGCCTATTACAATTCGGGGGGGTGGAGAGCAACCTGGGATGGAGAAGGCGGTGGAGTTCTTTTAAATCAATGCCCTCACAATCTTGATTTACTGCAATGGATTTGCGGAATGCCGGTTCGGGTATGTGCATTCTGCCATAATGGGAAATGGCATCACATCGAAGTGGAGGACGATGTGACAGCTTATCTGGAATTTGCAAATGGAGCAACAGGAGTGTTTGTCACGACCACAGCGGATGCACCGGGAACCAATCGTTTTGAGATTACGCTAGAGCAGGGAAAGCTTGTCTGTGAGGATAATCAGTTGTCCTTCTACAGACTGGACGTAAATGAGAGAGAGTACTGCTTTTCGGCAACAGAGGGATTTGTAAAACCCGGTGGACAAATGGTTCCTCTGGAGACAGATGGTGAAAATCCTCAGCACGTGGGAGTGTTGAGAGCTTTTGCGGCAAATATTCTGCGAGGGGAACCATTGGTGGCAGATGGAAGAGAGGGCATTAACGGCTTGGAATTATCCAATGCCATGCACCTTTCGTCCTGGCTGGGCAGGCCGGTGGGCTTACCGATTGATGAAGAACTCTTTTTGGAAAAGCTCAATGAAAGAAGAGCCTTTTCTGTAAAAAAGACAACGACAAACGAGATGACTTTTGACACCAAGGGAAGCTATTAGGAGGGTAAAGAAGGTAATGGAACGTATTGGGCGAACCTTGAAGAAGGTGTGGAATTATAAATGGATTTACATAATGCTTATACCAGTGATGGCATATTTCATTGTGTTTCGCTATATTCCCATGTATGGGATTACTATTGCATTCAAGGATTACAACATTTTTAAAGGGGTACTTGGAAGCCCCTGGGTCGGTTTGGATGTATTCAAAAAAATATTCGCAAATAAAAATTTCTGGTCAGCAATCAAAAATACATTTGTGCTGAATCTGACAGCCCTTGCTGTGAGTTTTCCACTGACAATAATTGTGTCACTTATGTTGAATGAACTTGCGGGAGTGAGATTTAAGAAGATTACCCAATCTATTCTGTATCTGCCACATTTTATTTCCTGGGTGGTGGTCGCAGGGATTGCAACCAATCTTTTTGCTCTGCAGGAAGGAACCATCAATTCGATTTTACAACGGTTTGGAATTGGGCCGATTCCCTTTTTGAGCAGTGAGGGATGGTGGATTATTACTTATGTAATCTGCAACGTGTGGAAGGAGATAGGATGGGGAACTATTATTTATCTCGCCGCACTTACAGGAGTGGATGAGACATTGTACGAGGCATCCTATCTGGACGGTGCCAGCAAATTTCAAAGATTAATCTACATTACATTGCCAAGCATTAAATCAATTATTGTAACGATGTTGATTCTGAATATATCCAAAATGATGTCTATTGGCTTGGATGCACCATTACTTTTGGGAAATGCGAAGGTCATGGGAGTTTCGGAAGTAATCAGTACTTATACCTACCGGATTGGTATCGAAAAAGCGCAGTACAGTCAATCCACTGCAATCGGTTTGTTCCAGTCGGTGGTGAACATTATTATTCTGGTTGCGGCAGATAAATTTGCAAAGGCAATCGGAGAAGAAGGAATCATCTAAGGGGGAAAGGACTTTGAAAGAGAAGGATAAGAAAAAGAAACTGACATTCGGAATGCTTGTCATTTACATTTTAATCACATTGCTGGCATTTGCGTGTTTGTACCCGTTCTTAAATGTGCTGGCTTGTTCACTCAGCGGATATAATCCGGTGCTGTCCGGAAAGGTTACATTCTACCCGATTGACTTTACCATAGAGGCATACAAACAGATACTGAAAAGACCTACAATCTGGACTGCGATGCGTACGACAGTGATGGTCACCCTATTGGGAACTGCACTGAGTCTCGTGCTTACAATTCTTGCAGCCTATGGACTGTCTATACAGGATTTGCCGGGACGAAAATTTATGACGGGGTTAATTCTATTTACCATGTATTTTGGCGGGGGAATGATTCCTACATTTCTGGTAGTGAAAGGAGTGGGACTGTACAACACACTCGGAGCACTTTTCATTCCGCAGTCTATCAGCGTATTTAACTTTATTGTTATGAGGACTTTCTTTAAAGAATTACCGGAAAGTCTCACTGATGCTGCGAGGATTGATGGAGCATCATATATGAGAGTACTTTTGAAGATTGTGCTGCCATTATCCTTGGCAGTAATAGCTACGATTGGCCTTTTTTACGCCGTAGGATACTGGAACTCTTATTTTGATGCCCTGATTTATATCCAGGATGGTGATAAATACACATTGCAATTGAGATTGCGTTCACTTTTGTTCGGCAATGAGTTGGGAAATGCGGCGGATGATGTGGGAGGAACGGTGGTCATGCCACAGTCCTTAAAAATGGCAACTGTTGCAGTATCTACGTTACCGATATTGGTGGTATACCCTTGGCTGCAAAAGTATTTTGTAAAAGGGGTTATGCTGGGTTCGGTCAAAGGATGATGAAAACCGAAAGGTATTCATAAATTATTTCATTTCAGAAAGGAAGGTATTATTATGAAGAAAAAACTGATTTCCACAATTCTTGCGGTATCCATGATGTTTACGATGCTTACAGGATGTGGAGAGAGCGCGGGGACGGAAACTAAGGAAGCAGGTGGGGAAACAATAGAAGCTTCCGAAACTCCGGAGGCTTCCGGCACAAATGAAAGTAGCAGCAAGTATCAGACAACCTTTGGTTCCAAAAAATTTGATGATGTAACAATCAGAGTGGAATTGTGGGATAGAGAAAATTCTCCTGCAGGCTCAACCATTACAGAGAATAAGTGGACCCAGTACATTCAGGAGAAAATGAAAGAAGTGGGTATTAATGTAGAATTTGTTCCGGTGCCAAGAGGGGATGAAGTGACCTGGCTTAGAAGTGCCATGGCAGGCGGAACCGCTCCGGATATTGTTTTAACCTATACCTATTCCATTGCACAGGAATATTATGAGCAGGGTGGAATCTGGGATCTGTCCGAGTTCATTGACGGTGCGGATCAGGCATTAAACATGAAAGAGTACCTGGGACAGGATGTCATTGACTATGGAAGACTTACCGGCGGAGACGAGCTATGCGGTATTATTGCAAGACGTGCCACAACAGCCAGAAGCAATTTCTATGTGAGAAAAGACTGGATGGACGAATTGGGACTCAAAGAGCCCACTACACCGGATGAGTTGTATGATTTTGTGGAAAAAATGGTAAAAGAGAATCCGGATGGACGTTCGGATGTCCTTGGAATCAGTACATGGGATGACGGTTATTTCCTGGGAGCATTCTCCAAACTGGCTACAGACCCTACGGAATCATTGATTGCTTGTAAACTCACCAGAGATTACTATGATGAAGGTATGAAGGAGTTGTACAAGTTTAAGAATAAGTTGTATAATAATGGTCTGATGGACATGGAATATTATGCACGTTCCGGCGATGATTTTACCAGCTTTATCGTAAACGGAAGATATGCGACATTTGAAGATCATGTCATTGCATCCGTTGACCTTTCCAGAGGAAGCAGACTGCAGACTTTGAAAGAAAACGATCCGGATGCAGATCTGGTATCTATCGCACCCCTGAAAAATATCTGGGACGGCAAACAGTACAGCACAATCTACTCCCCCGGAGGTTTGATTGCATTCTGTCCTAAGAGTGCTGATGAGGAAACGGTAGAAGCATGTATGACCTATCTGGATTGGCTTTGCACGACAGAGGGAGGCTTTACCATCAGCCACGGCTTTGAGGGTGAGCACCATAAGTTAGAGGATGGAGTACCTATTGTCATTGACGCTTCCTACAATACCACTGATAAGGATTGGATTGCAGGAGATTTGTTCCTGACCGGCAACTCCGGATATTATAAGGATGATGCTTCATTCAGCAAGGGAGTATCCGTGAAATATCCCGGCTATGAGGATCATGTATTGGCTGATTATAAGAATGCACTGACAGGAGATTACATCAATGATATCGATGATTCTCTCTACACATCTCCTTCACAGGCAGAGCTTTCAGCTGATATCAATCTGGTGAAAGAAGAGTGGATTGTAAAATTAATTACTTGTCCGGAAGAAGAATTCGAGGCAAACTTTGAGGAGTATAAAGCTGCTTTGAAGGCTGTCGGCGTAGAAACAATTGAAGCAGAAAGAAGAGAGCATTTTACAAAATAATGAAGACAAAGATTACAAAACCGTATCTCTTGTTACCTGTCGATAAGACAAAACCGGAGGAAATGGTTTGGAAAGGGGATAGGGATAGTCAGCTCTATCCCTTTCATCCGTATATCCATTTTACTCCGCAGACAGGCTTTTAATTCATGAAATGGTATCAGCTAAAGTGAGGTTATGAGTATGTATCAGAATCCGGTATTGAAAGGGTATGCAGACCCGGATGTGTATTATGAAAATGGCACTTATTATATGTATGCCACCTCTTATTTCGTAAAAAAAGGGTATGAGGTGTATTGTTCCTCAGACTTGGTGAATTGGCAAAAGAGGGGCATGGCGCTTTTGGAGGCGTGGGGGTTCCCGGATAAATACTGGGCTCCGGATGTAAAAAAGATAGGAAATCGCTATGTTATGGCTGCGTCCGTAAACGAGCATCTGGGCCTTGCCATTGCGGACAACCCGGCAGGGCCGTTTGAGCCAATGGACAACTGGCTGTTTGACCACAGCATAGACGGACATATTTTTATAGACAGTGACGGAAAATTATATCTGTATTACGTCAGTTGGAGAGAGGGACATCAGTACGGACTTTACGGATGTGAGTTGGACTTCGAGACACTTCAGGCAGTACCTGACAGTGAAAGACTGATTTTGACACCGCAGACATCCTATGAATGCCATCAGGCCCCGGTTGCGGAAGCACCTTACATGATTTGCAAAGATGGAAAATATTATCTGACCTACTCCGGCAGTCATTATGAGAGCCCGAAATATTGTGTCGCTGTGGCAGTTTCAGACAGTCCTTTGGGACGATATACGCGTTGTGATTATAATCCGGTATTGGTTGGAAACGAGAACGTGTCAGGTTGTGGACATCACTGCATCGTACATACTCCGAAGGGGGAGATGTATTTGCTTTATCATACCCACGCAAACGCAGATGGACAAATCCATCCGCGTAATTTAGCATTGGACAGATTATACTGGGAGGGAGACAGGCTGGTTACGGATGGACCGACAATTACGCCCTGTCCCCTTCCCGACTTATAAATAAGAAAATTTCAGGGGAGTAAAAAAATGGTAAAAATGTTACCGGAATTATGCTCAAGCACGGTGATTACCAGATATGCGGAGGGAGAACCGATTTTGAGTAAGAAAGATATTCCGTATGAAGCGGAATGCATCTTCAACGCAGGTGTGGCCAAATACCGCGGACGATATGTGATGCTGTTTCGCAACGATTATGGATTTGATGGTGTTGGCGGCTTTTCACATTGCGTGATTGGCGTGGCCTTTTCGCAAGATGGAATTTCATGGGA
>JAILPF010000150.1 GCA_024699575.1 Acetatifactor sp.
TGCTTTAAACATGTCACTTCACCTCACAGATATCCGTATCTTCCATCCCCTCTTTATGTAATTTATCCCATCCATGCCCCAAAATCTATAGGCGCAGTAAGATAATATTCCGTTTTATTCAAGAATTCATGTATCGCCTCATAATCTTTTCCCAACTCCTTCAGCCTCGTAAGCTTATTAAACCACAAAGGCTTCAGGCAACGATAGAGCATCAATGCTGAATTCTTTTCCATATCGGAAAAACGGTAATACGCACTTGCAATCTCTAATGCCTAGAAAATCATTGTAAGCTCAGCATCAAAATCATTATAATTTTCGCGCATGAGATAATTCAGAAATACATCTTTACCGCATAGATTAAAATCGTATATTCCAACAAATTTATCATTGTCATCAAGCAGTATATTGGTTGAATTCAAATCTGCCTGAAATACAGAAGTCGGTAATTTGGCGTAAACCTTCTCTAGCGCAGCTCTGTTGTCTGTCCACAATTTCCATATCCTATCTACCTGCTCAGCAAATTCCGATGGCAGCGTATCTGCATATTTCTTCCACTCCAAAGCATTTGCAAGCACCTCATCTGTTTGATCGCTTGGGCAGAATGTCTCAAACAGACAATATGCTGACGGATAGTCTGTATAGTCAAAATACTGGGCAGCCACCTTTGCAGTCATGCCCCAAATATCTCGTTTATATGTTTCGTACTGCACTCTTCCCTGTACTCCATCCGCAGCACTTCTATCCCCAACTGAGCGGAAGGGTGCATACTCCTCGGCATATGCAACGCATAGATGCCCCTTATATGTAACCGCAGGGAACCTACCAGAATTATCACAATATATTTGTGGACAGTAATAGCCAAGCTTCAAATATTCCTCTGCGGTTCTCTTCCACATGTTTATTCTTTCGGGAAATGTAAAGTCATTATCTGCAAGCTTAATGACATATTTTTCCCCTGATTCGGTTTCGACAATCATCGTTTCTCGAAAATCGCTGTCTCCTCTACCGGTATCAATAAACTGTACAGCAGTTGGTATCTCATCGAAAAATCTATGGAAAATACCTTCTGTCTCTGCATTTATGCAAGAGTGATTTATGTACATTCTTGTATTCTCTCCTTGCTGTTCCATTTAAGTACTGTCTGATAACCATTCAAATTTGCGAGCGTCAATTTACCGCCCCCGTAAGGTCCACTAATCCAAATAAACATAACATTTACTTCCCTATCGATATAAAACTGAACCTTTTATTTTATTTATTCATTCAATTCTACCACTTTTGCCATTTAAATGCAAAAGTGCCCTTTACGAAGGTTGTCGGCCAATATAATGTATGCTATTCTTTTAATACAAGCAAATAGCATACGCAAAAATCATTTATTTTCCAAATAAACTTTAAATATACTTGTATGCTTTAAAGTGACAGAAATGTGAAGCAAAAAAATCATTGACTAGAATTGATGAAAGATAACATGCAAAAATACAAGGGGCTGACTTCAGCCCCTTGTATCATCTCTTTTTATAAAGAACCAGTTCAGGGTTCGTTCCTTCTGCCTCATAAGTACAAATCAAAATAAAGTCCATGTTTGCCAGCACGCCAAAGCACCTGTCGCCACCGAACTCGCATTCAAGCTGATTTCCCAAATAAGTAGTCTGATCATCCAGAAATTTAACGTTTACGCCACTTGGAAGCGGATACGCAAGATTGACATAGCTTCCAACGAGAGCATTTAGCTTTTCCAGCTTAGGCATCCCTTCAATATGGAGCGCATTGATTTCCTCTATCAACCGGTTCTTAAATTCCTCAAATTGGCCATCGTCGCTGAGTTCCTCATATCGCTTCCAATAATCCAATTTCGGAAGAGTCTCTTTCAAATATGCACGCGCCTGCTCCTCAGAGAAGTCCTTATTTACCATGTGTGGAACACAGACATCAATCAAATTGTCCATATCACTGTATGTATAGGTGCCATCCGCATAACACCATTTACAATAATCCTCATTGAGTGCTCCGTCTTTATCTCTTCCGATAATTCCATCATCTTCAAGAGGCATTCCGCAGCACTGGCAGATTAACTGACGTGGAGAACCCAGCAACGTATTGATGGAAACATTGAACAATTTTGAAAGTAATTTTAAGGTCTCTGTATTCGGCACTGTCTCTCCATTTTCCCAGCGCGAAACTGCCTGCCTTGTCACAAACACCTTTTCCGCAAGCTCATCCTGTGAGAGGCTGTTTTTTACCCTTAATTCATATATTACATCCTGTGTTTTCATGCTAATACCTCCTTACTGTTCATTTTAACGCAGAGATACCAATAAAACACGCAACTTACTGTTGCTTTTTAGCAATCAATCTTTTCAGCATCTGTTTCCGGACAGTTGTCTGTCTGGTAACCAGGCTTAGTGCCTTATCATTCTTCTGCATAATCCTTCACCTCAAATGAGTACCCTAAAATTGTTTCCTGCCCTATTGTTTTGTATTTTTCCTGTTCAAAATCTTTTCTGATAGTAATCGTATTTAAGACATCATATCCGTTTCGACGATATAGCTTCAACGCATTACTATTTCTGGCTGCCACTTCCATGTACAATGAGTCCGAGTATTCCTTCACCTTATTTTCTACCAATTCCAGAGCTTCTGAACCATAGCCCTTCCCCTGAAACTCCGGTAGAATGAATAAATCCTCCAGCCAATCAATCGCGCACCCTCTACTCGCCAAATGCACAAATCCTATTATCACATCCTCCTTCTGAATATAATAGGTATCGTGATTCTCTCCGGTCCAAGCAAGGCAATCCTCAAGTGCCTCTTCGTCCGTCGGCGTATAATCATTATGTGCAATCCAAAACCTCTTAATCAAATCGCTTAACACTTCTTTTTCATTATTATATTTCACTAATTTAATCATTTTTTCTCCACTTCTGCTTCTCAAATCCCCAAATCTTCACGTCCGATTTCTAGTGATGGATAATGAGAAAGCCTACTCAAATCAGTATCCATCGGCACCTCATATGCCATATAGAATTTTTCAGGATTACATTTCTGAAACTGTTCCAGTTGTTCTTGTGTTTTCTTCTCGTCAAAAGACACATAAACAACGGATACAACCCCGACATTCTCATCTGAATGGGTACTTTTTTCTACATTTCCGCAAAGTATCAATCGTAATGTTTGTCCAGTCATATCTTTCCCTCCAAATATTACTTAAATAAGAATTCAAGAACTAACAAGATTCCTCCATATACTACAAACGCAATAACTCCTGCGACAATTGCTGCAAAAACTTTCTGATATGGGCGCTTTGCCTCTTCCCTAACTCGGTCGGTAGTCGATAATGTTTCCCCTCTGTTAAAGGCAAGGATTTCCTTGTATGTCTGAACATTATATTCCTTTTTTATTCTTTCAATCTTAATTGCAAAATACATGGCTATTGCAATTAGGACTCCAAATGGAACAAAGAACCAAAACCCGATGGCAAACGCCAGAATTGGTGTAGAAACAAGGATGACTAACATAAGAATAGTCAAACATAGAGCGTAGATATTCATTTTCTTGATGTCTGTTTGTGTCTGCTCATTAATGATTTTTTCCATTTTTTCAACATCTCCTTTTAACAGTTGGTCAACTGAGACATTGAATATTTCACTTAGCAACAAAACACTTTGAATATCAGGATAGCTTTTGTCATTTTCCCAATTCGATATTGTCTGTCTGGATACAAAAAGTTTTTCTGCCAACTCATCCTGATTAATGTTATTCATTTTACGCAATTCCTTGATTCTGTTTCCAAGCTCCATATTCTTCTGTCTCTCTTTCCCACTCAGCATATAGGGATATTGAGAAAAATGCCATCAAAAGACTTTGACATTCGCCCATTCCACGATGTCAAAAAGATTTGACACCCTAAAATTTATTCTTTTCTCCTCAGTACAGCGGCCTGTCCTTCTTTGCACTGCGGCCAACAAGAATGTAGCTGGTTGCAAACAGGATAATTACAAATACAACAAAATACCATCCATTCTGTGTATTTTGCATAGAAGCTATGTAATCATATGCTCCGTGCAATAACGCCGGCACTACTACAGCTATAATTCTGCAAAGCTTCGAACCAACCGAATTTCCTCTGTAATCAGCCCTCTTTGCAATTCCATAAAACACTCCCATAAATACGCCAAAGCAGGCATGTCCGGGGATTGCAGTAATCGCTCTGACGATTGCCGTTCCGAATCCATACATCATCACGTAACTTATATTTTCCCAAAGCGCAAATCCCAACGAAACAAATACAGCATATACGACACCGTCATACTGGCAGTTAAATTCCCAGTTCTTCCATGTCTCTCTTTTCA
>JAILPF010000221.1 GCA_024699575.1 Acetatifactor sp.
GCTGCAAATGTGATTCGTGTTGTTGCAAAAACCATGCAGTAAATTCTTGTTTAGGAAAAATTTAGAAATCCGGAAATGCTTGTAAAATCATGGTTTTTATCAAATTATTAGCACTCGTTTAAAACGAGTGCTAATTTTGTGTTGACTTTTATTTTTTCCAGTCTTAAACTTACCTTTAGTGGGAGAAAATCCCAATGGAAAGAAAAAGAAAAGGACGTGGTTTACATGGCAAAGAATGGTAGTTTATCAATTAACAGTGAAAACATTTTCCCAATTATTAAAAAATGGTTGTATTCCGACCATGACATTTTTTACAGAGAATTGATTTCCAATGGCTGCGATGCAGTGACCAAGTTGAAAAAGCTGGATATGATGGGAGAGTATGCACTCCCTGATGGATATAAAGGTAAAATCGAAGTGATTGTAAATCCTGAGAATAAGACCCTGACCTTTAAGGATAATGGTCTTGGAATGACGGAGGAAGAGGTGGATGAGTACATCAACCAGATTGCTTTCTCCGGTGCGACGGATTTCATTGAGAAGTACAAGGATAAGAGTAATTCCGACCAGATTATTGGGCATTTCGGTCTGGGCTTCTACTCTGCATTCATGGTTGCGGACCAGGTGAGCATTGATACCCTTTCCTACAAGCAGGGAGCAAAGGCTGTTCACTGGGAGTGTGATGGAGGAACAGAATTCTCCATGACTGAAGGTGAGCGTGCGGAAGTCGGTACGACAATCACTCTTCAGATAAACGAGGATTGTCTGGAGTTCTGTAATGAATACAAGGCTCGCGAAGTGGTTAAGAAATACTGCTCTTTCATGCCGATTGAAATCTATCTCTCCAAAGCGGATACCAAGGAGACACAGATTATCAAAGCAAGTGAGAAGCTTGATACAGATGTTGTGATTGAGGAGATTCATCCTGAGAAAAAAGAAGGAAGCGATGAAGCAGAGGGAGAAGAGAAGCTTAAGATTACAAAGCGACCTGAACTGATGAATGAGACCACCCCTCTGTGGACCAAACATCCAAACGACTGCACCAAGGAGGAGTATCAGGAGTTTTACCGCAAGGTATTCCAGGATTATAAGGAGCCTCTGTTCTGGATTCATCTGAATATGGACTATCCTTTTAATTTAAAGGGGATCCTGTATTTCCCCAAGATTAATATGGAATATGAATCCATCGAGGGAACCATTAAACTTTACAACAATCAGGTGTTCATTGCAGATAACATCAAGGAAGTGATTCCGGAGTACCTGCTATTGTTAAAGGGTGTGCTTGACTGTCCTGATTTGCCACTTAATGTATCCAGAAGTGCACTGCAGAACGATGGATTTGTGAAAAAGATTTCTGAGTACATTACCAAGAAGGTAGCTGATAAGCTGGCCGGAATGTGCAAGACAGAGAAGGAAGAGTATGAGAAATACTGGGACGATATCAGTCCGTTCATTAAATATGGCTGCCTGAAGGATGACAAGTTCTGTGAGAAGATGAACGATTATATTTTGTTCAAGAATCTTGATGGCAAATATGTGACACTGCCTGAGTGTCTTGAGACAAAACCGTTGGATACAGAGGAAGAAAATGCTGTGGATGAAAACGGCGAGAAGGTTGAGGCTGAGATTGTGGATGAAACTTCTGAGGAAAGCACTTCCGAGGAGGAGAAGAAAGAGAAGACCATTTATTATGTGACAGATGAACAGCAGCAGAGCCAGTACATTAACATGTTTAAGGCTGCTAAAATGGATGCGGTTATTCTGACTCACAATATTGATCAGCCTTTCATCTCTCAGCTGGAGGCAAAGAACGAAGGCATCCGCTTCCAGAGAATTGATGCAGACGTAACGGATGCATTGAAATCCAAGACCTCCAAGAAGGCTGAAAAAGAACTGGAAGAGCAGGCAGAAAACATCGGTAAGCTGATTAAGAAAGCACTGAAGAATGAAAAGCTTGCTATCAAGATGGAGAAGTTGAAGAATAAGAAGGTTGCATCTATCATCACGCTATCAGAAGAGAGCAGACGTATGCAGGATATGATGAAAATGTATGCGATGCCCGGTATGAATATGGGTGATTTCGGTGGAGAGGGCGAGACCTTGATTCTCAACGCAAACCATCCACTGGTACAATATGTGACAGAGCATCAGGATGGAGAGAATGTGGAACTGATTTGTGAGCAGCTGTATGATCTTGCCAAGATTCAGCAGGCACCTCTTTCACCGGAGGCAATGACGAAATTTATTCAGAGAAGCAATGATATTATGATGCTGCTTGCAAAATAAAAACAGAATTTCCATTTTGTATTTGTGTGTATATAATTGCATAAGTCAAATCGGGAGTTGTAGAAGTGCAGGACGGGCGTTCAGATTTATGTTGCGATTATGCAACGTTGGTCATGTGTGACCGCAAATTCATTATTCTATTAATGAGTCAACGGGTACAGCAATTTGGAATGACCCAAATGCCGAATATGTGTTACTGAGTCAATGGATAAAGTGTGTGAGAATGACTCAGATACCGTATTTGCTCTAATAAGTCAACTGGAATGGCAGCTGGGTAGGACTCAAATACCTTTTTGGCTTGAATGAGTCAAAATGTAGACGCAATATGTTTGACTGCATATTGAAAAACTATAAAAAGAGTCAATGAAAAGGTAAAAGACAAGTCGCAGTTGCCATCAAAGTCGACTCAAACAGTGAAAAAACGGTAAAAAAGACTGCAATTGAGTATGAACAGCAAATTCGGGTATATCGACAGGAATTTCTCGATTCAGGAGATTCGATGGATGGTACGAATCGCCTCAGGCTGTATGAAAAACCGTCAGATTGGATTACATATATAGCTTCAAAAGAGGATTTACAGTATATATACGTCAGAGAAGAGGACGATAAAATCGTTGGAATGATTCAAATAAGACGCCTTTCTAATCCTTATTTGGAAAAATTTGGAGGGCATATAGGCTATTCTGTGGCTCCGAGCGAACGGCGCAAGGGTTATGCGACACAAATGCTCAGAACAGCATTGCCCAAATGCAGAGAGCTGGGACTTAATAAAGTGCTCATTTCTTGCATCAAAGGAAACGAAGGTAGCAGAAAAACAATCATCAATAATGGCGGAGAATATGAATC
>JAILPF010000232.1 GCA_024699575.1 Acetatifactor sp.
TGCTTCTACCGTAGAATGGTATGGTATCGGAGGATATATGCAACAATTTTTGGACGCATATATCCTCCGATACCATACCATTCTACGGTAGAAGCAAGGATAATGCCATCAGCCTCCTTCAATGTCTGCGGGAGAGTCGCAATTGTCTGCTTACATTCATACAGATTGTATCTGGTCACATTTACACGCAGTTCCTCCAGAACCTCCTGCATCTTCTGAATAACGTATACCGTCGGGTCATCAATAATTCCTCGTCCACCGTAATAAATATTAATGTTCAAAGCTCCACCTCACTGATTCAAAATTCCACTGTCTCTCTACGTCTTCCGCCGCACAAAAGAATGCCCAAAAGCAAGCCGGTTAACAGTCCGCCCACATGAGCCGCATTATCTATATTCGCGCCGGTAAATCCGCTGTATAGGGAAAGCGCGATCATAAGCACCACTCTCGCCGGTGTAACGTTCTCAATTTTACGTTTTGAAAATAGCACCAAGGCGAGCAGCAAGCCATCCAGACCAAATATTGCTCCGCTTGCGCCAAGTGATGCTGCCATCTCACCCATGAGAATTTTATACATCAGGGACAAAAGGTTTCCTCCAATTCCGGAAAGGAAGAAACAAATTGCATATTTTATATGGCCAACTTCTTTTTCAATCATAGCTCCCATAAAAAACAGAAGAACCATATTATTAAACAAATGGTTGATATCTCCATGCAGAAACATTGCTGTAGCTATTCGCCAGAACTCTTTTCCGGCCACCACTCCGCCGACGCTGAGTTCTCCCATATTATATAACAAGTTACCGGAAAAAGTACATAACAGAAACACAATTACATTGATGGCAACCAAAATCCCACTGACAATCGGAAGTCCTTTTATTCCAGACACACATTTCACCTCTTTACATTAAGAGAGTACCACTCTTTCCACTTCCACGTCAACCTTAACAGACTCAACGATAAATCAGTTGAACTTTCCCCAGGCGAATCTCATCTCCCTCCTCCAGTTTGCGCTTTTCATATGGCTGCATCTGCAATCCATTTTTATAGGTTCCGTTTGTGGAATTCAAGTCCTCCAAAAAATATTCATCTCCATCCTTTGTAATTTTAGCATGAATTCTACTGACAGAATAATCTTCCAGAAGCAGATCTGTCTCACCGGCCTTTTTCCCGATAACACAGGATTCTTCTCCCAATTGGAAGAGAATTTTCCCATCCGTCGAGTATATGCGCCTGATGATGTTTTTTTGTCTATCAGAATCGTCTATGTAAATTGTCTTTCCGTATTCAACACTCTCATATGTTGTATCCTCAGCAACAGCATATCCGGACATGGCAATTTGTATTTTCTGTTCATAGTTTTGTCTATCCCGTAACGTCTTCTTTCTCTTGCGTTCCAAGCGATGCAAGAAGCCCTTCCTCTCTACTTTCTTCTCCTGCTGTTGGAGCGTTTCTTCTATAATAGAATCAACCTTCTCAGCCTGTGCCATCTCCCCATGTGTCTCATCCATTTCCAACACCTTAACATCCTCATAAATACGGTCGCACAGATATGCATCTCCACTTTTTTCGTACATTTCATACATGGAAAAAATGCAATCAACCAATGTGCTGTCCTCATAGTCAATGTGTTCCACCAAGTAATCCATAAGATACGTGAAAGTACTTTCTCCATCGTAGTAAGGAACGTAAAAGAAAGAAAAGCGGTTTTCTTCAGGGTCTTGGAAAATTTGTTGTGGGTACCACAAAATATTCCTGATGTCCAGAAGAAATCGGTCAAGTTCTTCCCTGACTTCTCGAATACAGCGCACAAAATCTTTCACCCAGCTTCGTCCGATACTATTTTTATCATAGCGCTGAGTAATATTCTGCTTCGAAGTAATATCGTAATACAGATACGAGAGACCATTGATATATCGGAGATTGCAAGGAATCAGCCCATTAATACCTCCTCTGTTCAAAATACAGTATTGATATCTCTTTTCATCCGGATGTTTATCCAGCAAAATACGTTCATAATTTGCATGTAGACTTTTGATATATTCTGATTGTAACATAGCTCCTCCATTAATCTTTTTCCGACATCCTATCAAGTTTTCGAAATTGGCGTAACATGAACACAGGGGAAATCAAACGGGCACTTATAGTTTTCTCAATTTTGCCATTCCTTCCGATGGGGAATCCGAATCCGCTTTTCCAAACTATATGAAGCTCCCTGTTTTCCACATCACACTCTACCTCCGCCTCCTCACATATCAAATATTGGTTCCAATCCAATGCAGATGCGTAGCTCATTATTATGTTTACGCGGGAAGCATTATCATCGTATCCCCGGCAAGTTCCTCTTATCAGCATTATTCCCAGATTCTGCTCTATCAGGCATCTGTCGTATTGGTAGAACAGAATTCCAAGCATGACAACTATCACAATGCAAACTGCAGGTACTACCAACGCAGCTTCCATTGTCATATATCCACCCAAATTGATTTTCCTGAAGCGTTTGTTTATCACAATCTCCCTCCTAATCGCATAAAGAAAAAAGATAAAGCCAAAAAGGCAAGATAGGGCATTCTGGTTTTTCGGTTGACTTTACCTAATATCACCAATACGATTGAAACTCCGGCCGCAAATAGCATACTCACCCACATCCAGCTCACTGTATAGTATAATCCATAAATAGCTCCCATTTGAAACACGACTATGCCATCAGCTCCCCCAACCTGTCCTGTGAGCAGGGACAAAACCATCAACACAACACCGGGGAGCACTCCTGTAATCGTCCACCACCACTCATATTCACCTTTGTTCCATAGCAAGATAATCCCCATTGCCGTACAAATTCCCCCTGCCAAAAGAAGATGTAGCGGAACTTTTCTCCATCTTATATCGCAGCCTCCAAGCACAGCCAAATATACTCCGGCAATTATATCAACACATAATCCCATATTATTTCTCCAATAGATTCCTATTCTCTCCGGCACAGCGATGGCAAGGCAGCCTGTCAGGTACGCAGTCTCTGGAAACCGCCTGCACAGTCCTTTTTATACCATGGCATGTTCTGTCGAAATGAATGGCTTCACCCTCAAGCGTTATGTATACTTTATCCGGCATCCTTTTTCCGGCGCACAGCTCACACAGCCGATATTTTTCCCCCTTTTCATTTCTCCGCATATGAACCAGTTCAGCATCTACTTCAACTACAGCCGGCTTTAAATAACTGCACCCCGGTGTTTCATGGTAAACCGTTCCGTTCGGCGTAATATAAACAAAATCTTCTTTATCCTGTTCCCTGCGGTTCGAAAGATTATATCCATTCCATAGGTGCCCGTAATACTCACATTTTATCTCCATCGCCGGCAGGGTTAAAAGGCCAATGGACGCATTCAACGTACAATTCACCCGAAATCGGATACAATCTTCCGGCACTGTTATCACATCCCGAATCACTCTCAAGTGCAAATCATCCTTTCCAAAAACTGTACCGGGAAAGAAATCTTCTTCCAAGACTTCCTGTATTTCGTTCTGCAACCACATATCAGAAAGAATCCCTGTCACAAGGTCTGTTTCTTCCTGTAGGCAGCCATATATCGCCATTCTTCGGCCTGCATTCCACATTGCACGTTCCAGACATCCGTGCAGTCGTATCATCTCCATAGCAGAGCCCATCGTCAAAATAAAAAAAACAAAAAGCGGAAGAGCAATTGACGCTTCAACTGTCATACCGGCTCGGCAATAACCCTCGGAGATAAGATGTGATATCCTTTTTGCGTTCGTGCGCATATGTAATAAACAGGGGAATGTATATGGTAAATGATTCATTTGACTTGTTTCGGAGAAGGTCTTTTGTGTTTTGTTAATAGTTTCATTGCTTTCTGCACATTTCCGCAAAAAGGACATCGCATCTCACCTCCTTTACTCATATCTTTTCTGTCTGTCAATCTCATACCGATGGCCAAAGTTACTGCCCACATGCATTTGTGCATCAATCCAGTCCACACATGCATCCATGCGAAAATTTTCATTGCCCAAAGTCTTTCGGATATCAGCCTCCACAATATCCATTGCCCGTTCTGTAAGGGTAGCTTTTTTCATAGTGGCAAGCAGTAATCGCAGATAATCCTCGTAAGAAAGTCCGGTATCCGGAGTCGATGTTTCACTCTCCTTTGCAAGCATGAGCGCTCCCGTCAGGCTGTAGTGCCAATCCTCATCACCCTTGATAAGCGGTATTCGGCCTCCTCGAAACAACTGCCTCACATCGTAAAGGCTCTCCGCGTACGCCCACCCGAGCATCACGGAAGTCTCCAGTGCCTTCTCAAGCTGTGGCACTCCCACGAGAAGCGTTACCATTGTTGCCAATGCTTCCACTTCCCCACGTTTTTTTTCATCTGAATATAAGTATCCTACATTCGCAACCTCCCGCAAAGCACACAATCGGCGCACCGTTGTGCGGAGGTTTTCCAAATCGCTTTCATCGCCCACAAGTAAATATTCTATCTCATAGTCCAATGCACACTCCTCTTTCCGGTTCACGTAGTTCCCAAGATAGCGCAATAAATATTCGTTAAAAAGCAGAGAGTCCATTGGAGTAAATTTAACAGTCTCCGTTAAATTGCCTTTATTGACAGAATCTTTTTTCAAACGTTCTCCAATCAGCAGCTCCGTCTGAACACATTTTGATGACAGAACCACTTCATCATCCACAACATGCTTTAAAATACCTTTTATTCTCTCTTGATCAATCAAATCCGTCGGCAATTTTACCGGTTCTTTCTCATTTTGGATTCCCTCAGACATTTGATATTCATCCAGGATTTGTGCAACCTCTTGCTGTACCTGTTCCTGTTGTAGCTGCAACCTTTCAGAGAAAAAACCTTTCTTTTGAGCAGTTTCAATCCACTCTTTCGTCTCTTCCAATACAGATAGTCCAATATCATCTTTGACCGCGTTCACCGCTGCAATTCTGAACGCTTCTCCCTGATTATCTGTAAGAAGCCTCACCCCTTTGACTGTTGTATCCTCGACAGTCATACCCAAAAGGTCTCCCTTGCCTCCTGCAATATTTCCATCAAAATAATGTTTCAGCCGGTTTGCAATTTCTAATGTAGATGCATCCTGCCTTCCGTAGGAAATATCTATAGCAAACAGATTGTACCGCCCAAAAAGCTCCCGATGGTATTCTGCCAGAATGCTGTCCATACTGATATCTGCTATGAATTCTGTTTCCATACGGATGGCTCCGCTTCTCACCCCCTCTATCAACATCAGGCATAGCGGAAGTATGACTGATAGAATCAGAGATAAAAAAACAGTCATATATCCCTCTTCATACCGCTGTTTTTTCTGATTACAACTACCCATGGATACTCCTTTAGATTTTACCTGTCTGTGTTGTGATTTTGGAAAAGATATTGTTCACCACTTTTGTAATCTGTTCCTTAAAAATAATTACTAACCCCACCAGCACCACGATAATTAAAATTATTTCCACAGTTCCCATTCCATCTTCTTCCATTAAAAAATCTTTCCAGTTCTTCATATATACCCCTTTCTCCTGTTTCAGATTAAACACCCATGGTCATAAAAGCCGGCATCATAACAATAATCATAACCACCAATAACAACATAACCATAGGCAGTAAGAGTTTTGTAGACGCTTCCTCTCCCAGCTTTCTTCCCTGCCTGAGCCTTCCGTCCAGCGATCGGATAGCTTCTTCCTGCAGGCATTGCAGCAAGGTAAGATTTCCTTTTTTCAGATTTTGACATAGCAACCCGCTCAACCGGATGTACTCCTGTGTCCCCATTCTTTTTCCCATATGTTCATATGCCACATTCTCCGGCACACCTGTATTTAACTCTCTGCACAAATACACAATCTCATCTCGTAGCGGTCCATCCCGGCACTCAAGCTCAATTCTTTTGAATGCACTTCTTACACTCAACCCTGCTCCCAGATAGAGCGTCAACTTATGAACAATGCCCGGATAATATCTGGATAACTCTTTTTTTCTTCGTTCCATCTCAGTCTGCAAATCTCTATCCGCCAAAAAGTATGTTAATCCTGCAATCGCCATACTTCCAAAAAAAATAATCCCTGCTATATTGCGGACAGCTTTCCTCCAATGCAGTTCTTGTCCATCCAGACTTTGCGGCAAAGCCCATTCAATATTTTCCCTGTTACTCTCTTCAGAGTGCGCAAGACTTTCCCTAAGCCTGTCAGAAAATTGCTGTGGGGAATCTCGTTTTGATGGTGTAAGCTTTATTGGAATCAATAGCTTCCAGCTTTTTTCCTGATAGCTTATTTCCGCTATAAGAACTGTATCCTGCATCTCATCCGTCGGATACAGGTTCCCACGTTCATCCACCAGCCCCCTGGTATCACCCTCCCATCGTACGCAGAATGGATACCCCGGATATTCTTCCCTTAATATCAGAGGAGACTCCACCTGCTCAAGGGAAATATTATCCCCAAGAATCATGACCGCAATATCCTCTTGAAAGTCCTCATATTTCTCGATTGTCTCCTGCTCCCCCAGCTGTCGTTCCTGCAATTCGATTGTCACATTCTCTTCGCCCAGAGGGCTTTCGCAAATCAGGGAAAACTCCCTGCTTCCTTCCCCCGGCTCTCCTCTGTATAAAATATTGTTTTCCTCCATCCCGCCATCCAGAAAGGCTTTTATCCATGACAAAGTCGCAATGAGAATACCGGCACATATAATAAGCATTGTCTTTTCAATTTTCTTACTATAATATGTCTTTCTCAGCTCTGCCTCCGAGACAGTCGGATGAAGCAGTAATAACGCCTGAACATTTCTTTTTTGGTGAAAAAAATGATAATGATGTTCATCAAGCCATTGATATATTGCCTCTGCAATCCTTAACATTGCACATCCTCCCTATATTATTTCTGTCAAGATTACAGCCCAGATTCTTTCCCCCAGATAATAGGCACCAGTGTAAAGCACTAGACATCCGCTCATCAGCCCTATCCCCATAGGGGTACCGTAAAGTGCATCTAAATAATGTGGATAAGATACGCTGATATAGCACAAGATACCAAAAGGCATCCATCGCATAAGCGTCTGTTCCAGCAGTCGTCCGCCCAGCAATGTCTGTATCTCCAATCTGGTCTCAATCCGTCGCCCTATCAGTTCCGCTGAATTTTGAATCACCTTTGACATATTTCCACCAGTTCTTTTCGCAATCGCAAAAACATTTGCAAATTGAAGGATATCTTCATCTTTTGTCCTCTCTGCAAAATCATTCAACAGTTCCTCCAGCGAAATATTGATAATCAATCCCCTCCGAATCCTTTCCAGTTCCTGATAGATGTCCGATTGTTCCCCATAGAGCAGGCGCATATCCTCACGGCTCTCCAGAAATGCATTTTCCACTGCATACCCCGCTCTCAAAGAAGCCGCTACCGACAGGATGCATTCTTTAAATTGCTCCGCCGTTTTCTCTTGTTTTTTCCGATTTATTTGTCGCAATTTAATCTTTCCGAACAGGCACCCGGGAATAGACATGGGCATGAACGCCCATATACTTTTGTAAAAGAAGTAAGCAAGCATAGACATCACCAAAAGCACTTGCACAACCAACCAAAATCTTTCAGTATCCCAATAATTTTTCCTGAAAAAAACCAGCTGTTTTAAGTTTTTTCTCATGCAGCAGTCCACCTTTCTTTTTTAACCGGCCAATAACCCTTCCCCCACCGGTCTGTCCTTGTTCCTCAAATTCATACAGTGTATTAAAACGGATCTCATCGCTTTCGCATCCCACAACCTCAACAATTTCCAAGACCTTTCTGGATTTGTCCCGAAGTCTCCCAAGATGTACAATAATATCTACTCCGGAAGCAATCTGCTGTCTGATTGCAGACAGAGGAATCTCCATCCCCATCAGAATCATATTTTCCAGCCTGGCCATCATATCCACACTACTGTTCGCATGTCCCGTTGACATACTTCCATCATGTCCCGTGTTAAGGCACTGCATCATATCAATCGCCTCGGCCCCACGGACCTCCCCGACGATAATCCGGTCCGGGCGCATACGCAAAGCACATTTAATTAAATCCCGGATGGTAATTTCCCTGCACCCCTCCTCGTTTCGATTTCTTGTCTCCAGCCGGACTAAATTAGGGATTTCCTGGAGTTGTAGTTCTGCACTGTCCTCAATGGTGATAACCCTCTCATCAGCAGGAATATAACGAGACAGAACATTCAAAAGAGTGGTTTTACCGCTTCCTGTTCCTCCACTTATAAAAATATTGTAACCTGCCTGCACCAGCATTTTTAGCAAGTCCGCAGCTTCTTGCGAAATGACATCTTTCTCAATCAGCCACTGCATATCAATAGGCCTTTCCGGGAAACGCCGGATTGTTACAATCGGGCCGTTGAGCGCCACAGGATTCATTACAATATTGACCCTCGACCCATCTGCCAGTCTTGCATCTACAATGGGAGATGCCTCGTTCACCACACGATTGCAACCTGCAACAATTCTCTGAATGACATCCTGCAGTTTTTCGATGGACTCAAATTCCACATCCAATTCCGAAATCTGCCCGGAACGTTCAATAAAAATATGTTCCATGCCATTAATCATTATCTCCGTCACTGACCGATCCTCCATGAACAACTGCAGGATGTCCAGTCTGCGCAGGGAATCAAAGAGTTCCTTTTTGAGACGTCTTCGCAGCTCTACCGGGTAAATTGTCAGACTCTCTCCCAACAGCACATCATCAATCGCCGCTTCAATCTCTTCATCCTCATACTCCCTCCCGTAATCAATTCTCTCCCTCACTCTCTGAGCCAGCTCCCTTTTTAATTCTAAGTATTCTTTCAAAGTTTTCCCCCCAGCAAGTCTTTTATCTGTGCTTTCACATATGCAGCCAAATCTCCTCTGGTGTATTGCTCCATCCCACAGGGAAGATTGCGAAGAACAGGCGGAAAGCATTTCCATGTCTTTTCAAGCACGTCATCATATTCGCACATTGCCAGAACA
>JAILPF010000278.1 GCA_024699575.1 Acetatifactor sp.
TCATCTCCATGGCACCTTCCACCACACAGTTGTTGATTGATATGGGATTTGCTGATAAGATTATTGCATGTGATACATATTCCGCAGCGTCTTATGGGGACATGCTTGCAGCAGAAATTCCTCAGTTTGATATGATGAGCCCGGACAATGAGCAGATTGTTGCACTGGCTCCGGATATTGTATTTACTACCGGTATGAGTTATGCGGGCGGTGAGGACGTATATGCAGCTGTGAAGGCAGTGGATGTTTGTGTGGCAGATATCCCCAGTAGTGCATCCATGGCTGATATCGAAGCGGATATTCTTTTCATCGGTGCATGCCTTGGTGCAGACGAGAAAGCAACAGAGATTGTGGACGAGATGGAGGAGAGCATCAAACAGATGAAAGAAATCGCTTCTTCCATTCCTGAAGAAGAGAAGAAGACTGTCCTCTATGAGCTGTCTACACCTACCGCTGATTTCCCGACCATCTATAGCTGCGGTGCCAATACTTATATCGACGAGATGATTACTCTGGTTGGTGCAGTGAATGTGGCAGGGCAAGAGGAATCCCAGTGGCCTGCACTTACAGAGGAAGCAGCTATTGCGTTTAATCCGGATGTCATTCTTTCAGGCGATACCTATACACCGGATGTGGTAAATGTGATTTTAACCACTACCGGTTGGGAGAATGTAAATGCCATCGCTAACGGTCAGGTTTACGCTGTAGACGGAGATGCAATGAACCGTCCCAATCAACATGTAATCACAGTAATGTATCAGATTGCACAGATGATTTATCCGGAATATTTCGGAGAAGTGGAAATCCCTTTTGCAGCATAAATGTGTAGCTTAAATGATAAAACAATAAAGGACATGATATGAGAAAATCGGGTGTGAAAGTGATAATGACGGTGCTGCTTGCAGTTGCAGCAATTATGACCTGTATTGCAGTGGGAAGTGTCACCATTCCTCTGCGGGAAGAATGGCTGATATTACAGCATAAACTTTTGAAAGCTGCATTACCGGATTCTTTTGATGCATCACGCGTCTCTATCATGTGGAGTATCCGCATGCCCAGAGCACTGCTTGCGTTCTTCGTAGGCGGAGCGCTCGCGGCAAGCGGAGCCGTTATACAGTCTATTTTACAGAACCCCCTTGCGTCCTCCTATACGCTGGGGGTTTCTTCGGGTGCGGCGCTTGGCGCGGCAATTGTGACGGTCACAAGAATTACGATTCCGATTGTGGGTATATTTTTACTGCCGATGTTTGGGTTTGCCGGCGGACTGATTACTGTATTTTTTGTCATTGCCTTTTCGACCAGAATTGACGGAAATGTAAAGAACCATACGATTATTCTTCTGGGGATGGTGATTTCTCTTTTTACCAATGCAGTGCTGACTATGCTGTCCGTACTTGCTTCGGAGCATGAACACAAGCTACTTGCATGGCAGATGGGGACGTTTGCGGGAAAACGCTGGTATCATGTGGGAATCTTGGCGGTAAGCTGTCTGATAGGGATGATACTATTAATCCGATACCACAGAGAACTGGACATTCTTTCCTTTGGGGATGAGCAGGCACTTGCGATGGGAGTGGATGCGCCGAAGACCAAAAAGCATTTGATTGTCATTGCGGCATTGCTTACCGGAATCTCCGTATGTTTTACAGGAACAATCGGTTTTATAGATTTGATTGCTCCGCATATGGTTCGTAAAATCTTTGGCTCGGTACACAGACTTGTGATTCCAATGTCCTTTCTGGTAGGGGGCATCTGTATGAGCCTGGCGGATTTGCTGGCAAGAACAATTCTGGCACCGCAGGACCTTCCGGTGGGAGCGGTGACTGCATTGTTCGGAGCACCGTTTTTCATGTGGCTCTACTTTGGAAAGAGAGGAAAGTAGTCATGGGAATCAGTATTCAGGAAATATCAGCCGGTTACGGGAAAACTCCGGGACAGGAGGACGTGCTTAAAAAAATCAGTTTCCGGATTGAGGATGGGCAGACTATCTGTATTCTGGGTGAGAATGGCTCCGGCAAATCTACTTTGTTGAAGGTTCTTGCAGGAATTTTAAATTATAAGGGAAAGATACTTGTGGATGATACAGAGCTGAACACACTGAAGCGACAGGAACTGTCCGCACGAATTGCCTACATGTCACAGTTTTCAGGTGTTTACTTTTCGTATACCGTGTGGGAGACTGTTATGCTCGGACGATATCTGCACAGAAAGGGATTTCTGGGAAGCCCGACACAGGAGGATAATGCATGTGTGGAGGAAAGCCTGAAAATGACGGGACTGCTGGAGCTTCGCAATGCCAGACTGGAGGAATTGTCCGGCGGACAGCTCCAGAGAGTGTTCCTTGCAAGGACATTTGCACAGAGTACGCCATACATTCTACTGGATGAGCCGACCAACCATCTGGATTTAAAATATCAGGCACAGCTTACCGAATATCTGGAAGGCTGGGCAGGAAAAGAGAAGCAGTATCCGGACGGTAAAGTCCGCAGAAATACTCTGATCGGCGTGTTCCATGACATTAATCTGGCTCTGCGGATAGCAGACAGGCTGATTGTGATGAAGGACGGGAAAATTCTTGCAGGTGGCAGCAGAGAGGAGATTCTGCGGTCAGAGGTCTTAAATACGGCTTATGGAATCAATGTAGCAGACCATATGCGCAAGCAACTGGTGCCATGGGAAGGATAAATATATTCCTACCAACTTTATTGGAATTGATTGC
>JAILPF010000342.1 GCA_024699575.1 Acetatifactor sp.
GACGGAATATTCGGCAGTCCTTTTGTGGGATTAAAAAATCTGAAATACTTTTTCTTCGGAACGGGTATGGGACCAAAATCCATATATAATACGCTGTTCATCAATTTCTGGGGCATTATTTTGGGATTGATTTTCCCTATCAGTATCGCAATTTTCTTTAATGAAATTCGAGGAAAGATGTATAAAAAGTTTACTCAGAGTATGATGTTCTTTCCGTACTTCCTCTCCTGGGTCGTTGTGGGAACCATCGTGTATGGATTGTTTGCATCCGATGTGGGAGTTGTGAATAGAGTGCTGGTTGCACTCGGACAGGAAAAAATCAGATGGTATGCAGAACCGAAATACTGGAAAACCATTCTTATCTGCTGCAATGTGTGGAAATGGAGCGGATATAATTCCATTATCTATCTGGGCGCGATGACAGGTTTTGATCAGTCTCTCTATGAGGCTGCAGAGGTGGATGGAGCAAACAAACTGCAACGAATCCTTCATTTGACATTGCCAATGCTAAAACCGACAGCGGTGGTGCTCACATTGATGAGCATCGGGCGAATCTTCTTCGGAGATTTCGGTATGGTGTACGGTATTATTGGGAACAATCCGGTTATCGGTGATTCGGTTGCTGTTATTGATACCTACGTTTATTCTGCTATGAGAACCCTGGGATTCTCCTACTCCACGGCGGTGGGATTGTTCCAGTCAGTAATGGGTCTTATCCTTGTCACATTGGCAAATGCGACCGCAAAGAAAATCAATGACGGGGAGGGACTGTTTTAAGATGAAAGTAAAAGAAAGTTTGAGTGACAAAGCTTTACAGGTATTTGCATACATATTTATCGGATTAATCGGTGTAGCATGCTTTTACCCGCTGCTGATGACGTTGAGTGTATCCTTCTCGTCGGAGAAGACTATCGCACTCAAGGGATATTCAGCAATTCCGCAGGATTTTTCGCTGGATACCTATATCTATATTTTCGGAAACAGCGGAAAAGAATTGATGGGCTCCTACGGGGTGACGGTATCGGTTACCGTAATCGGAACCTGCCTGGCATTGCTGATTACCAGTATGCTTGCATTTGCAGTTTCCATATCTGATTTGAAATATAGAAATGTATTGTCCTTTATCTGTAACTTCACGATTATTTTTGGGGCTGGATTGATTCCCTGGTATTATGTGTGCGTGAATTACTATCATTTGAAGGACAGCATGTTTGGACTGATTGTACCATCCATGTTCAGTGTATGGAATATGTTCCTTTTGAGGACTTATTTCAAAGCAATTTCTCAGTCGTTATATGAGGCTGCGCGAATTGATGGTGCAAATTATTTCCAGATTTATGCAAAGATTGCGATGCCGCTCAGTAAGACACCGCTTCTTACCGTTGGTCTGATGTATGCATTACAGTATTGGAATGACTGGTGGAATGCACTCATGTTTGTGTCAGACAAAAAACTATGGCCGTTACAGTATTTCCTGTATAACATATTATCCAATGTAAATGCAATCAGCTCGGGACGCGTACCGGCTGGCGCAGCGGCAAACATACAGCTTCCGTCGGAAACTGTAAAGATGGCGGTTACTATTTTGACCATCGGACCTATTATCTTTGCATACCCGTTTATTCAGAAGTATTTTGTGAGCGGAGTTATGACAGGGGCAGTAAAGGAGTAATCAGGAGGATTTCAAAATGAAAAAAAAGTTATGTAGCTTGATGTTGGGGGTTGTACTTATGGTGTCATCTCTTGTCGGTTGTGGAAAGACCGAGCAGGCCGGAAGCGACAGCGCAAGTACCAAGATTGGGACGGAAAACGAGAGTGAGGTTCCTGCATCTGCATCTGCCGGAGCAGAGGACGCAGGCGAGATTACAATCTATTATCCCGGAGATGAGACAGAAAGATTTTCTGAATTTCTGAATACAGAGTTTGCTGAAAAAGTATACAACGACATCGGCTTAAAAGTGAATATGATTTTTGTACCTTGGGATCAGTATTGGACCAAGAAAGAGATTATGCTGGCTGCCAATGAGACCATTGATTTGTATTGGGACGGCCTGGCCAATCTTTCTCTGATTGTTAACAAAAAGCAGGCGCAGCCTATTGGTGATTTGATTCAGGAATATGGGCAGGACATGTTAAAGGTTCTTCCTATGTCCCAGATTGAAGGCGGACTTGTAAACGGAGAGATATATGGTATTCCTTCCGCATATGGACCAAGCTCTGGAATCTATCAGCTGGTATGTGTGAGAGAGGATATTCTCAAAGCTGTCGGAATGGATACGATTGAGACACCGGATGACCTTATGGAGTTTGCAACAAAAGCTAAAGAGCAGTTCCCTGAGATGAAGGGCCCCGCTGATGTTATCTTTAAACCGCTTACAAGATACTTCCAGGATACACAGCTTACATGGATTGGTACCGATGTATTTACAGTAGTGGATGAGGCTACCGGTAAGGTGGAGAGTTACTATGAATCTGAAGCCTTCCAGAAGGTTGCACAGTTTAATGAGCAGATGTACAAGAACGGATTGTATGCAGATGAACTGACCACCCAGTACAATGAGAAGGATGCACGTATGCAGACAGGTTTATATCTCTGGGTTGAGGCTTCCATCGGTAAAGACAGAGAGATTATCAATGCTGTACAGCAAAATGCTCCGGACGCTGAACTGAAGACTTATATTCTGGCTCCTGAGAAAGACAAGTATATTTCCACTTCAGGTGGTGAAGTCCTGTGCATTCCATACTCCGCACAGAACAAAGAAGGTGCCATGAAGTTTATCAACTGGATTTATTCTTCCCCTGAAAACTATAGATTTGCTATTTATGGTGTAGAAGGAAAGGACTATGAGCTGATTGACGGAAGAGTCAATAAACTTACTCAGGAAGACTTCTTCTATGAGTGGATGTTTAGAAATAAAAACTATCAGCTCTTTGATCAGAGTGTATCTGATGAATATATCGATACCTATGAGCATTGGGATGACAACGCAAAAATTTCCTCCGCACAGGGCTTCATTTTCAATAACGAAAGTGTAGCAGAGCTTGAAACAGCAATCACAGAGGTGACAGTATCTGATTTTGCACCTATCAGAAGTGGTTTCGTAAGCTTTGAGGATCATTATGCAGATGCAGTGGCTAAGCTGAAGGCAGCAGGAATCGATGAATATGTTGCTGAGGTACAGAGACAGTACGATGAGTTCTTGGCATCAAAGGAAGGTAATAAATGATAATAGAAAACTTGAAGGACGAATACTGGTATGGCGGATGTGTGAAAAACGGTACACAGATGCCGCTTACTTCAGACAGCAACATAATAATTGATACAACCATAAATATGACACCAAATCAGGCAATGCCTCTTTTTATCTCCAGTAAAGGAAGGTATCTGTGGAAAGAAAAAGGATTCCGTGCGGTTTTTGCAGACGGAAGAATAGAAGTGGATGACGATTGTTATGTGAGTCCTTCGTATGGCAATTTGAAACAGGGATATCTACAGGCTATGCGGGAGCATTTCCCATTTGGGAAAGGAGCTCCCGGCATGGAGCTGTTTCGGCACCCGATTTATAATACCTGGATTGAATTGACCTTCTATCAGAATCAAGCAGATATTTTAAGGTATTCGGAAGGAATCCTTGCGCATGGTATGCCTGCCGGAGTCTTGATGATTGATGACGGCTGGTCGGAATACTATGGGGACTGGACTTTCCATAGTGGCAGATTCCCCGACCCGAAAGCGATGATTGAAAAGCTACATGCAGACGGATTTAAGGTGATGCTGTGGATATGCCCGTTTATCGGGGCAGATTCTCTGAAATATAGAGAAGCTTTGGCAAAGGGAATCCTGATTATGGATGAACAAGATAAACCCTATATTCTACATTGGTGGAATGGTTATTCCGCAGTGCTTGATATGTCGAACCCTGAGGCGAGAGAGTGGCTTAAGGAACAGTTGAGTGATTTGCAGAAATTGGGAGTGGATGGATTTAAGTTCGATGCAGGGGATAGTTTCTTTTACAAAGAGAGCAACAAAACCTATGGAAATACCACCCCTAATGAGCAATCCATTTTGTGGGAAACCTTTGGAGAGCAATATGCCTACAATGAATTTCGAGTAACCTTTCTGGCCGGAGGAGCTCCTGTTTTACAGAGATTGTGTGATAAGAAACATTCCTGGGACAGTGAGGGTGTTGGAGGCTTAATTCCTGACTCCTTACTGCAGGGCATCACAGGTCATCCGTTCAGCTGCCCGGATATGATTGGTGGTGGAGAATATGTCAATTTCCATGAGGCTTTGGCGGAACGTTTTGACGAGGAACTTTTTGTCAGACACTGTGAGATAGCTTCACTCATGCCGGCTATGCAGTTTTCGGCGGCACCCTATCGTCTGTTGAGCGGTGACAATTATGCGAAAGTTCAAAAATGCATAGAATTAAGAGAAAGCTATATCGATAAGATTCTTGCATTAGTCGAAAATGCGGAAAAAACCGGAGAACCTATACTTAGATATATGACGTACGAGTTCCCCGATGAACCGGTGGAGAAACTGATTGATCAGTTTATGCTGGGTGATAAATATCTGGTTGCACCGATTACAACAAAGGGTGAAACAGGAAGAAAGGTTTATCTGCCCAGGGGAGAATGGAGACATAATAAGGATATTTTGACCGGATTGGGATGCGAACAGTGGTTTGAACAGGGAGATGAACCTCTGCTTATCTTTGAAAAATTGAGTTAAATAATGATGAGAAAACAGGCGGACAGAATGGAAATGTCCGCTTGTTTCACGAAAGAAAGGAATTTATCCTGAGAAGCTTTGGAAATAATAACGGGAGGAAAGATGTGGTATGGATAGAGAAGAACTTATATGCAGATTTGACATAGAAGGAACCCCTGTTCAATGTGAACGGTATGGAAACGGTCATATCAATGATACCTTTCTGGTGCAATGTGAAGAAGCTGGCAGAGTGCACAAATACATTTTGCAGAAAATCAACAAAAGTATTTTCAAAGAGCCCAGAATGCTTATGGGAAATATAGAGATGGTGACAGATTATCTCCGAAAAGTAATCCGGGAAGAAAACGGTGATGAACAGAGAGAGACTCTGAGAGTAGTCAGAACAAAGGATGGTAAGCCTTATTACATAGACGATGCCGGTGAATATTGGCGTGTATACTATTTTATTCGGGATGCAATCTGCTTTGAGAAGGTTGAAAAACCGGAGGATTTTTATGAAAGTGCAGTGGCATTCGGAGAATTTCAGAGAAAACTTTCGGGATTTGATGCGTCCCAATTATATGAAGTTATCCCTGACTTTCATAATACACCTAAACGCTATCAGGATTTTATGAAGGCGATGCAGGCGGATCGGTTTCATAGAGTGCAATCGGTGTCAGAGGAAATTACTTTTGTGATAAATCACAAGGAAGAAATGGGGATTTGCCAAAAGCTTCTTGAAGGAGGAAAACTGCCGCTTCGTGTGACGCACAATGACACGAAGTTGAACAATATTCTGATGGATGCGAATACCCACAAGGGATTGTGTGTGATTGATCTGGATACTGTTATGCCGGGGCTTTCTATCTTTGATTTTGGTGATTCTATCCGGTTTGGGGCAAATACAGCCGCGGAGGACGAAACGGATTTGAACAAAGTCACTTTGAACCTGGAGCTGTTTGAACTATACGTCAAAGGTTTTCTGAAGGGATGCGGTGGAAAGCTTACTCCAAAAGAGATCGAAATGCTGCCGTATGGAGCAAAAATCATGACATTGGAGTGCGGAATGCGGTTCCTTACAGATTATCTGCAGGGCGATAGTTATTTTAAAATCCACAGGGAAAATCATAATCTGGACAGATGCAGGAATCAGTTTGCGCTGGTGAGAGATATGGAGAAAAAATGGGATGCAATGGAGAAAATAGTTAACCGCTATGCGAAAGAGGTATAGTTATGAAAAGAAATCTTGACATAAAGAAATATCTGACATGCAAAGAGGGGTGGAACGAGATAGAAGAGGCCCGAAAACTTTATCTAATCGAGAGCATAAAAAAAGAGGGGACTTTTTTGCTGGACAGGAAGGTGCTTTATGATATCTGCCATAAATATCATTTGGATACCGGAAAGGTGATTCGTCTGGAGAGTGCCTTGGATGAGATTGAGGAAAATGAGGACCTGCTGGATTTATATCGTTTTCTGGTCTGGGATTTGTGCAGATATAAGGAGGGTGAAGATGGCTGGTTTTATTTGGACTTTCAGTTTACATATCCGACCCGTTATCCGGATTGCCGCAAATTCCTTCTGCTTCTGGCCTGCCTGGAACCGGGTGAGGCAATGTTGAAAAGCAGAGGAATTCCGGAAGCGTATTATGAAGAAATCCCGTTTCACAGAATTGCCCCGCAAATGGAGCAGTACAAGAAGACCGGCAACTGCGAGGTGCTAGATTTTCCATGGGATAAGAACTTTTATACGCGGAGTATTTTCCTGCTGGATCGGTTTTACTTTATTCCGTATAAATTCGGTGATCCCTTTTGCCTTTACAGGAATAAGGCTGATAATAGGCTGATTGGGATATATGATGGAGGTTATGCAGTCAGGCGGGATGGGCAGGTCGTTCCGGAGAGAAAAAAAGTGGAGGATGCAGCGTTTTATACATCCTTTGAGGAAAATGACGATTCTGTGAAGGGGAACTATATGAATCCCTGTGGAATATTATCGGGAAGAGTGGAATCCCTGGAGAAAGAGGACTGGGGAAAAGCATTGCAGCCGGGGGATCTTTTGCTTGCACTTCATATTCCATCCGGAGAAGGTTACAATCCGCACAGACTGAATCGTTCCATGGAACTTGCACTGCAATTTTATGGGAAATATTTTCCGGAGTACGCAATCAAAGGTTTCTGGAGTGAAAGCTGGTTGTACGATAATCGACTGGCGCTTCTTTTGGAGGAATCCACAAATATTGTTTCGGTGCAGCGGCGTTTCTACAATTATTCCATCGGTGAGGGTGGGGCGATGCTTCGCCGTGAAATCTGGCACAGACAGGATGTGGATCCGGACAAGGTGGAACCCAAAACTGCTTTGGAGAAAAAAGTTGTTGCAATTTTGCGGGCAGGAGGCGATTTTTGCACGACCTCAATGATTGTTTTGAAAGAGGATGTGGCAAGGATTGAAAAAGCACCATTGTATATAACAGAGTCCGATTGGGATGAATTTCAAAAGATAATGAGTAAGAACTGGTGTCAATAGGAAGGAGTGCGATAGAAATGAAACTTGCGTTGATAGGAGCTGGACAGAGAGGAAGTATTTATGCCGGATATGCGCAGGAAAAAATGAACGCGCAGATTGTGGCAATTGTGGATCCGAATGAGGAAAAACGTAAGATAGCAGCGGGAAAATACCGGGTGGATGAGAGATATCTGTTTGCAGATTTTACAGATTTTTGTGCGGAGGGGAAGATTGCCGATGCGGTCATCATTGCCTCCATGGATCGGGATCACTATACACAGACGATAAAATCTTTGGAACTTGGCTATGACATTCTTCTGGAAAAGCCCATATCTCCTGACCCACAGGAGTGTATGGCAATTCAAAAGAAGGCTCACGAGTGTAATCGGACAGTTACCGTGTGTCATGTACTTCGATATACCAACTTTTTTGCAACAATCAAAAAAATAATTGATTCCGGCGAACTGGGCAAAGTAGTAACGATTCAGCATGCGGAAAATATCGGCAATTTTCATATGGCGCATTCTTTTGTCAGGGGAAATTGGAGAAACAGCGATATGACAAGTCCTATTATCATGCAGAAATCCTGTCATGATATGGATATTCTTGTGTGGCTTGTGGACAGTGAGGCAAAAAGAATCTCCTCTTTTGGAAGTCTGTTGTTCTTTGATGAGAAACATGCACCGAAGAACAGCGCGGCGCGATGCCTGGAGTGTGATGCTTCTGGGGAATGCCGTTTTGATGCCGTGAAAGCTTATCTTCCGGTGAGAGGGGGCTGGCCTGCTGAGGTTGTCTGTGAGGATCAAACGGAAGAAGGTCTGATGGAAGCATTGAAGACAAGTCCATATGGGAGATGTGTTTTTCGGTGTGATAATAATGTATGTGACCACCAAGTCACCAATATAGAGTTTAAAAACGGCGTGACGGTATCTTTTCATCTGAGCGGTATGACCAACAGGATGCATCGAACCATCAAGGTTATGTGTGAGCATGGAGAAATAATAGGGGATGATGATACAAATGAGTTGACGATTACCCATTATTCATCCAATGCAAAATATGAGGGCAAAACCAGAACAATCTGTGTAGAAAGTCAGGAAGGTTTTCACGGAGGTGGCGATTACGGCTTGACTATGGACTTCTTAAAGCAATTGCAGGATGGGGAAGGGAAATGCCTGTCGTCCATTGACCGTTCCATAGAGAGCCACCTCATGGCATATGC
>JAILPF010000344.1 GCA_024699575.1 Acetatifactor sp.
GGAAAAGAAAGAAAAACTAATTGAAAACTTAAACCAGTTGGATGATGGTTTTGAAGCTTTCTATCAGAGAATTGAACTGGTGATTAAGACGGAAAAAGAAAAATATCGTGCAGAACTTACAAAGGCGCAGAAATTAATTAGTGAAATCACGGATATCAGCACGCGCTTACAGGCAAAAGAAGCTCGTAACAAAGAAAAACTTGCACTGGTATTGACAAACAACCGGCAGGAAATTCGCAACTTTAAGGCAAGCAATCAGATGGCGCAAAAGTATTACAGTAATATGGCGAATCAGCACCGTGAAGGACAATCTTATTTTGTGGATCGTCGAAAATAGAATTTTCAAAGTAAATATATTTTGATATAAACTTTTTTAAGGTTTATGTCGATTTATATTATAGCGAAGCAGAAATGCTCGCGTAACAAGAAATAGGCAACGGTAGCAAGGAAGCTACTGTAAATTCAAGGAGGAATATGTATGATAGTACAACACAACATGTCAGCAGCGAACACCAACAGACAGTTAGCAATTACCAATGGAAATTTAGCAAAGGGTACAGAAAAGTTATCTTCTGGTTACAGAGTTAACCGTGCAGGTGATGACGCAGCAGGTCTTTCTATTTCTGAAAAAATGCGTGGACAGATTAGAGGTCTTGAGCAGGCTTCTACCAATGCACAGGATGGTATTTCCCTTATTCAGACTGCAGAGGGTGCTTTGAATGAAACACACGCTATGGTACAGAGAGTAAGAGAGCTTGCTGTACAGGCAGCTAATGATACAAACGTTACTGCAGACCGTACTGCTCTTCAGGAAGAGGTTAACGCATTACAGAGTGAAATCACTCGTATTGCTAACCAGACTGAGTTCAACACCATGAAGTTATTAAGTGGTGGTTTTACGAACAAGAACTTCCATATCGGAGCTAACAATGGTCAGACCATGACTGTTAGCATCAGTCAGATGGACTCAGCCACATTATTTGGTGCAACTGTAAGCGTTTCTAGTCAGACGGATGCAGAAACAGCTATTACAAACGCAGATGCCGCATTAAGTAAAGTATCTACACAGCGTTCCAAACTGGGTGCTATCCAGAACCGTCTGGAGCATACCATTGCTAACGCAGATAATACAGCAGAGAATCTGCAGGCAGCAGAGTCTCGTATCCGTGACGTAGACATGGCAGCTGAGATGGTAAAATACTCAAAGGATAGTATTTTACAGCAGGCAGCACAGTCTATGTTAGCACAGGCAAATCAGTCTACTCAGGGTGTTCTCTCATTACTGAGATAATGATTTTTACTATCATCAAAAGAGCCGGTTTTTTAATCGGCTCTTTTACATTAAAAAAAATAAAAAAGGTGAATTTTTAAAGTAAACGCCAGTTTCTCAAAGTAAATGCAATGCCAAGTCATTCCTTTTGAAAAAATAGTTTAAAAGGAATGACTTTTTTTCTTTTTTGGTGTAAAATAGGCTACATACCGAGAGAAAACAGCTAAAAAAGGGTAACAAAAAAAGAAGCTGGGTTTTGCATGAAAATTTTTCATAGTAAAAGCCACCCCTAATAAAAAAACGGTATGGGGCTGTATCCCGGTGTCTTGTGGTGGCAGAAAAAAGTTAGTGTGGGTGACTATCTTTCTTCTGCCATTGCCTTATAGTATACCTCATATATTTCTTCATCTGTCCTGAGGGCTTCCAGATAGCTCATTTCCCAGCCATCACCACAGCAGTAACCCCACGGATTTGAATTTATATCATGTCCGCCCCAGACCCAACGACGGAGGGCATTCCTTTCCGGACGTGTCATAGGAACATTATCTTCAAAATCTCTTAGCATTTCCAGCAGATATTCTTTTTCTATCGCACATAAAGATTTACGCATTGGTTTCACCTCCCTTTCGGAAGACAGATGGATTTAAAGTGACATCATCTGCTGCAACAGGGTGACAGTCAAGATGTCGGAGGATATTCCGTCCATAGAGAAACTCCATCATTTCATAAGGTGATTTATTGCCAAGGCTTGCCCTGCGGTAAGAGTTGATATGGTCCATCATAAGGGAAATATCTTTTTGCGTATAATCATCCAGTGACACGCCCTTCGGAAGAAACATGCGGATAAATTCATGGTTGCGTTCTGCCGAACCTTTCTGATATGGAGCAGAGGCATCGCAGTAAAAAACATGTGTCCTCCTGTTATTGTGTGCATCAAACTCAATCGCAGACGGATTTGAAAATTCACTGCCATTATCACCAAGAAGTATAGGCATAAGTTCCATAAAAATATCCGGTCTCAATTCAAGATAAAGCCGGTCAAAGATGTCAATGACGGACTGGGAATCGTTTGCATCACGGAGAAAAGCCAGCATACATTCCGCTTTTACGAAATGAATGGTAAGAAGCACTTTTCCGCCTTTTATGCCTTCTACGGAATCCATCTGTGTGATTGGCAGATCTGGATTCTCTTCTATGTATTTGAGATAATCCGAATACGTTCTTCCGATACGGCATGTTTTGTCTACCTTATATATTTTCTTCCTTTTGCGTCTGGCATAGCGGACTTTTCTGGGAAGGTCGATGTTCTTCGCCTGAAAGAGACCATAGTCTACCAACCGGTACAGGGTGTTTTCGCTGACCATAATGGAATCCGGATGATTGATACAGATATGGTGCAGCGACTGGTTCTTTTTCAAAAGTGGGGAAATAATCCGGTCAAGATGGGCGATTTCTGCCTCGGAGAGGGAAATACCGGTTCTTGCTTCGGAAAGAGTCATCTTATATTGTTCCTGTGCCAAAGAAGGAAGATACAGATGCTTTTCAAGAGTACAGGCTCTGTTCCGCTTGTAACAGCCATTACAAACATAAGGTGGTTTTGTAAGAAAAGAACAGGTGTCTTTTTGAAACTTCGGACATACAAAGTTGCAAAGTTTGCACTGTTTACAGTGGGAACGGAAACGCCGGTGAGAGCATTGGGAACAAAGAAACTGCACGGAGCAGGAAAATCTGTGGAGGCAGTTGTTAAAGGAACAGCCAGGAGCACCTGCTTTTCGGATTGTGATGTGGGAGCGTATTTCCCGTGAAATAGTAGTACAGTTCTTGCCCAAAGCATTAGCAATTGCTTTAAAGGAAGAGCCTTCATTTAATAATTCCGCAATTCTGATTCTGTCATCCAGAGTTAAATGTTTATTTTTAGCCATAGTCGTATCTCCTTTCAGACCGGGATACAACAAAGTAATCATAACATATTTTCCCAAAGTAAATGCAACTATATGAATTTCCCAAAGTAAATGCAGCTTAATTAGAGAGTAGGGGTTGCATTTAGTATGGGAAATAATA
>JAILPF010000380.1 GCA_024699575.1 Acetatifactor sp.
TGTATTGGAAAATAAGCCTTTTTCGCATGCCGGTATTATCCGGTTTCAAGGACAGCTGATGACCTATGTGCCGGGAGAAGGCCCCTGCTATCGTTGCGTATTCAAGAACCCTCCTCCAAAGGATGCGGTTCCCACCTGTAAACAGGCCGGTGTAATCGGAGCAATGGCAGGAACAATCGGCACTCTTCAGGCGATGGAAGCCATCAAATATCTGATTGGGAAAGGGGATTTGTTAACCGGACAGCTTTTGACATACGATGCGCTGAAAATGGAATTCAGAAAGATTCGTCTGAAAAAGGACTGCAACTGTGCCGTATGCGGGGAGAACCCTACTATTCTGGAGCCGATTGACTATGAGCAGGAGGTTTGCGAGGAAACTGCGGGACGTTTTGCTACCCGTGATGAACAAAACAGCTAATAACGAGTTTGGGAGTAAGAAAATAGATATGAGTATTATTAGAATGGACGGAAAAATATTTGACGAGATTGTCCGGTATGCCAGAGAACATCTTCCCGAGGAAGCATGCGGGTTGATTGCCGGTGAAATTGAGGGGGACAATAAAATCGTTCGCAAGGTTTATTTTCTTGAAAATATAGACCATGCAGAGGACCATTTTACAATGGATCCCAAGGAACAGCTAAGTGCAGTGAAGGACATGCGCGTAAATGGTTTCAAGGCACTTGGTAACTGGCACTCGCATCCGTCATCTCCGTCCAGACCGTCCACGGAGGACATTAAGCTTGCATATGATAGCAAGGCAAGCTATATGATCGTATCTTTCCTGACCGAAACACCTGTCCTGAATTCCTTTCATATAGAGGACGGGAAGTACACGAAGGAAGATTTGAGAATTTTTACGAAAGAATACTATTTTTAGCAGGAGAGATATTATGAAAAAAAGAGATATTTTGTTGCCGGCAATTATCGCAGCATTGTTACTTTCCGCATGCGGGAAACAGACGGAAAGTGTGAGTGTGACGACAGACAGTGTGAGCGTGGCCACAGACAATGTGAGTGCTGATGTTACATCAGAAATAGTAGAAAAAACAAATGGAATTGTATTTACAGATGCTTTGAATCGTGAAGTAAAAGTGGAAAATCCTCAGAGAGTTGTCACTCTGCTGGGAAGCTTCTGTGATGAATGGCTGCTGGCAGGTGGAAGTGTGGTTGGTACAGCAAGTGATTCCTTTAGCAACTACGATTTTGGGTTTGATGAGAGTGTTGTGGATGTGGGCAGTCATATGGAACCCGATGTGGAGCAGATTATTGCGTTAACACCGGATTTCGTCATTGCTTCTGCGGCACTTGATTCTCAGGTGGAGCTTTTGGAAACTTTAGAAAATGCAGGAATAACAGTAGCATATTTTGAGGTAAACAGCTTTGAGGATTACCGTGCGTCTTTTGAAATATTGACAAAGATTACGGACAGAGAGGACCTTTATGAAAAGTATGGTACCGATGTAGCCGCACAGATCGATGCGGCCAAGACTCAAATCGATGGAAGAAAGCCGACAGTATTGTTTATCAGAGCGGCCGCTTCCTCCGTCAAGATAAAGGGGAGTGAGGGAACTGTCGGTGGTGAAATACTGGCTGATCTGGATACCGTTAATATCGCTGATGCCAATTCTTTGTTGGAGGATTTGGATATGGAAGCGATTATTGCAGCAGACCCTGATTATATCTTTGTGACCACACAGGGTAGCGATCTGGATGCGGCACTTGCCAATGTGGAGGAACTGCTGATCAGTAACCCCGCATGGAATTCCTTACAGGCAGTGCAAAACAACAATTACTATGTAATCGATAAAGCATTATACAACTCTAAACCAAATGCACGATGGGGCGAGGCATATCAACAGCTCGCAGACATCATTTATCCGAAGGAGTAGTTATGGGATATTTTCCTTTTTTCACAGATGTGACCAGACTGCGTGGAGTCATCATCGGTGGTGGAACTGTCGCATTTGAAAAAGTGACCAGATTACTGCCTTTTGAGGCAAAACTGACGCTGATTGCAATTGATATCTGTGACGAGATAAAACAGTATGAGAGCAAGATAGAATTCATTGAAGACGAATATAGAAGCGATTATCTGGATAGGGCTGATTATGTGATAGCAGCTACCAACATCCCGGATTTAAACAGGCAGATTTATGCGGATGCAAAAAAAAGAAAACTGCAGGTGAATGTGGTGGATGTACCGGAGTATTGCGACTTTATTTTTCCATCTGTTTTACAGAAAGGCAAGCTTGTCGTCGGAGTATCCTCCGGCGGGGCTGCACCCCGCGTAGCAATCAGACTTCGCAATGAGATTGAGAAACTGATACCTGAAAATATAGAGGAAGTGCTGGACTATCTGTTTGAGGAAAGGAAAAGAGCCAAGGAAACGATATCGGATCCTTTGGAGAGGAAAAAATATTTGATAGGTCTGGCGGATAAGTTGTTACATTATGAAGAGTAAAAAGACAGTGAAAAACAAAATGTTGTTCTTACTTTTGGCAATAGGAATCGTCTTTGCTGTTTTGTGCG
>JAILPF010000410.1 GCA_024699575.1 Acetatifactor sp.
AAAAGACTGCGTATGTCTTTTTTCTTCCTTTTCCACCAATCCGAGATTGTAAGCAAAATCGTCCAGTATGGTATCCTCTATGATATCTTTTTCATCTTGAGACAAATTGTTGCAGATAATGTTCAAAACAACGGGACAATCCTGTGGTGTCATATCCGTGATAGCTTTTACATAATCCTCAAATTCAGGGTTCAGGCTCTCACATCCCTTCACGCTGTATGAACATATCACATCGTATTATTCGGAAATCTGGCAGGGAATCGTTGCAATCCCCTCCCGGACAAAATCCCGCTTTATACGGTAATCAAGGTGTCCCTTTCTTGATTCAAACAATTTTGTAATTTTACGCCGTATAAAAGTACCTCTCATAGTGATCAATGCTTTTCATGCTTCATATGTTCCGCAGCAATCCTGACATCATCTCCGGTAATAATCACGACATTGGGCTTTTTGCCCTGTACCTGCGCCATTCTCTCCTACAATCGATTACTTGTTGATTGTAGATTCAGCCTCATTCGCCACACGGGCTATAGCTGCAGCTTTCGAAATATTTGATCCGACAAAGATCATGTTGGCACCGGACTCGATGAAGTAGAACCCGACGAGGATCCCAAGACTGAACGCCAGCATCATAGGATAAATCACGGACAGAATACACATGATAAGCTCTAAGACTCCTATCACAACGCCGAAAATAACCTGAATTTTTCCTGCGCCCTTATCCTTGCTGTCAACGGCTGCGATAATAGTGAGTATGCCATGGATAAGCAACCATGCCGCGGCAATGTATAGAATTGTGAAATTGTTTATAGTGGCAATACCTGGAACCGTAAATCCAATGATGCCCAGGATAAGACTCAGGATTGCAAAAGCAAATTTCCTGTCGTAGCATTTTTGACTGATTGCATGAACAATGCCCAATACACCGTTCATAAAGAACAGCAATATGATACAATAACCGATACTGACGAAGGTCCTTAGAGGTGTAGCTATCATGGAAAAACCGCCGATGATCGTCAGAACGCCTATAACCGTAAAGATCAGTGTCACGTTGTTTCTGCCAATGCTGAGTGCGGATCCTAAAATGATCGTATTAACTCCCTGCTCAATATAATAAAGCCCGATAAGAATGCCAATATTAATGGCGAGGACTACCGGATGAGCCACAGAATAAACGCACAGACAAATTTCCAGCACTCCCAGAATAACACCTATTATCTTCAAGAAGGTGTCTCCCTTATCTTTTTTCCCTACAGATGAAATGATCGTCATTACGCCATGAACAAAGAGCCACGTCGCAGCCATATACAGTAGCGTAAAATTATTCATAGCTGCAGCTCCGGGTGTCACCAATCCCGCCATACCAAGAACAAGGCTCAGGATAGAAAAAATAAAAGACCTGTCGTAACGTTTTTCATGAACCGCCCGGATAATGCCGATGATACCCGCAACAAAAAAAAGTATTATTATAAAATACCCAGCAGTCACAAAGGTCATGAGTGGCGTAGCAGCAAGGGAGATTCCTCCAATGATCATCAAGGTTCCAATGATTACGATTAAGGTATAGATTGACATAGTGATTTCCTCCTTCAGTAACATCTCCCTTCATTTTTCATCAAAGCTTCCAAGATAACGTAATTTCATTGCACTCTTTTTCTCCAGCAGCAGACTTTCCCTTTACTGCAGGTGCCGAAACAAATGTATATGGACTTACTCCGACAATGCTTTTTCGCATGGTGCACTACAGTCTGCGCAGGCATTTTTCTCAGGAAGTTTCATTGCTGCAACATCCTGATTGTCAAACCAGATTCCAAGTAATGCCCTGGCTGGATCCATAGCCAAACATGCGCTATTGCATGGCGCATCTTTACACAGCGCACAATAAATCATATCGGAACGTTCAATAGCAGGTTTTATCAACATATAATAATCCCTCACCTTTATTCAATAGATTTTATTTCAGCCTGCAGATCCTGCTTAAGAGAATAGGTATCAAAAGCAGCTTCCTTAGGAAGATTTATAAAAATATTGGTAATCTTGTCAACTTTTGCAATACCCTCCTGAACCGACACATCAAAAACATGACCTCCTTTTGATCTGTCCTCGGAAAGAAAATGAAGATGCCATCCGGGCATGTTAATACCATCCATATAATCGGGGAAATATACCCCCACCAGAGACCCTCGGATTTTTTCAAAAATAAACGCCTTCTGCGTCATGCCAAGCACTTCCTTTAATGTGACATGATGCGACTTGTACGGAGCCTCTGATCTGGCGTCCACCTTTTCAAATACCCCATCAATCCTCACAACATGCATGCTGTTGAGGCCAAATCTCTCTTCTATCTTTCTTGTCAGCTCTGTGCGGAGCGACGTGATATCCAAAATGTCCTTAAGCAAAAACTCTTGCTCACCGCAAAATTTTGCTACAGCCGAAAAGGGAACTCCCGTTTCATGTGGGATCTCTGTCACATTTCCGTCCTGATCCGCCCTATAACAATGACCATCCATCAGGATCATTTCGCCATTCACGTCTTCAAAGGTTCCAAGCCCAGTGTCGCCTTCCTGAAGCAGCTCTCCTACACTTATTACTGCTTTGCTGTATCCCAGGGCAAGAGCCTGTAGTGTGGATACCTGATACATCTTATTTTGCATAATTCACCTTTCCTTATATCATTCCTTTCTCCCGATACCGAGTGCTTCATAGGCCCGTCCGCTCGTCCACAGTCAGTTTGGCGAAGTAGATACGTGTTCTCCATCCTCATCAGAATAGGTCCATGTAAGCGTATCGTCCTTGTAAGTATAGTTCTGTGGAACTGCACCTTCGTCAGCAGCCTGCATCGTCTCGTCGTTATAAATGACACCTGTCACTGTGCCCGTGCCGACCATGTCAATTGAACCAATCCCATCATCCCAGAGGATCAGATAGGCCTTAACGCCAAGATCGTCCATCTCAATTATCAGAACCATCTCTTAAAATGCCATTCCGTATCAGAATCGCTATACAGACCAGTGACAGAACGCACATGACTCCTATAGTCCCAAAAGGCGCCTCTTTATACTTGACTTGTATTAGCTTTTCGGCTGTCTGTTTCATAGTATCACTTTCTTCCTTTGAGATTGTGTCAGATTACTCGCTCCCACACCGATACGTTACCACGTTATTATTAAATTATATTAAAAAATGCGTTAAAAAACCGTTAAAAATGCATCTAATTACACACTGGGACTTCCGCCCATAAATAGAAGCATCTCACGTAGACGCCATGAATATAGATATGCTTAAGAATGACCACCATCCTTTTGGGCTTATTCACATATATTGTAATCAGGTGTTCGGACCAAAGAAGCTGTTTCTGGGAATGACCACCATGCAGAAGTGGTGGTCATTCCCAGAAATGTTTGTATATGTCCGAATTACAATATTATGAATGCCAAATCAATGGTGGTCATTCTTTGAAATGCTCGTATTGGTCCAATGTACGGTACGATGAATGCTGAATCAATGGTGGTCATTCTTTGAATTGCTTGTATTGGTCCAATGTACAGTACGATGAACGCTGAATCAATGGTGGTCATTCCACAAATTCCCTGCATTGGACCAATGTAAGCCAATGTACAGCGCAATGAAATGCCCAACAATGGTGGTCATTCCGCAAAATACCCGCATAGTCCCAAAGTACTGCTCACAGAACAAAAAAGTCCAGGAAACGAGATTCCTTCGCATTCATTCAATCTCAATATCTGCCCCATTCTCATCAGCTGCTCATAAATCTGAAGCCTGAGGTAATAAAACAGCC
>JAILPF010000420.1 GCA_024699575.1 Acetatifactor sp.
GGAAAAAGAATAGGGATGAATCGAGAAAAACTGAAATCCTTCCTCTTCCCGGCGTATCGATTTTTTTGCAGAATCCAATATAGGTTGTTTAATAGATTATACCTTTATCATGTAGAAATCCCGGTCACACAAAGGTGTACACTTAAGTGTAAAGATTGTAGTTTTATGATGCCATATTTTGAACATCCTGTGGATTACGATATTGAAAGTTTACTTGTATACATGGATAGGCTGTTCTCGTGCGTTGATACTATTCAGATTTTTAGGATACTTGGCGGAGAACCGTTCGTCTATAAGGATCTTGATAGGATTATTGATAAGGCTGTAGAGAGTAAGAAGGTAAGGACCGTCGATATAGTAACGAATGGAACAATTGTTCCCGCTGAAAAGATAATAAAGGTTATGAGAAGTCCAAAGCTTACGGTTCAAATAAGTGACTATGGAGACATATCTTGCAATAAAGAAAAGCTAAAGTTAGTTTGCGATGAAAATGAGATAAAGTGTGTATTAAGAAGTATGACGGAGAAGAACTGGTTCACTGCTGGGGACTTGCATTTTAGAGGAAGGACAGCCAAAGAAATATCGAGGCAACTTAAGCGTTGTGGTGGAATATGCAGAAGTTTTCAGAATGGAAAACTATATTTTTGCCCCAGGGCATCATTCGGTACTCTTTTAGGAATTCCAAATCCTTCGAAAGATTATGTGGATTTCACCAAGGAGATTGATGTAAAAGAAACCAGAAAGCAGGTTTATGAACTCAATCAAAGGAAAGGCTTTTTGGCCTGCAATTATTGTGATGAAGGTACAAGTGAATATATTGCCATACCTCCGGCTGAGCAAGTGAATAACCAAGATCAAATTCATGCATGGAGGAGTAGTATTGGCAAGTGAGTTGAGGATAAAGGATGAAGACTATACTTCATATTACAGAAGTTCTTTCTGGTGGAGTACTTCCTGTGATAGCAGGAATATGCAATGGCCTGTGTGATAAATACAGATTTGTTGTTGCGTATGGAATAAGATTTGATACCCCTAAAAATCTCGATGAGATATTTGATTCTCGAGTAAAACTTATTCCGTTGCGATCACTAAAAACGAAGATATCTGTTAAGAGTGACATTGAGGCTATAAAGGATATCAAGCAATGTTTTAGGAATGAACAACCGGACATTGTACATATTCATTCCACAAAAGCAGGCATTGATGCAAGGTTAGGATTGCTGGGGGTCAAAGTGAAAAAATACTATACTCCACATGGGTTCTGTTTTCTTAGAAAGGATCATAATGCAATAAAAAAGGCAATCCTAAGGATTATGGAGAGCACATTGGCAATGATGTGTGATGGCATAATTGCCTGCGGAAAATACGAATATGAGGAAGCAAGAAAAATAACTAAAAATGTAGTTTTAATAGAAAATGGTTTGGATATAGGGTTTGTAGACTGGGCTTTAGAAAATGTCAAAATGAAGGAGCATAACTATACAATTTATACTGCAGGAAGAATTGGACCACAAAAGAATCCTAAATTATTTAATGAAATTGCTAGAAGGATGCCTGAGTATAAGTTTGTGTGGGTAGGCGAAGGTGATGACAGAAACTTTCTTACAAGTGAAAATATAGAAATAACTGGGCTTCTTAGCAGACGCGATGTTATAAAAACAACAAAGAATTTTGATTGTTATTTGTCAACAAGTTGTTGGGAAGGACTTCCTATAGCGCTGATGGAAGCAATGTATCTAGGTAAGAAATGTGTAGTATCAGATGTTGAAGGTAACAATGAGCTTATATCAGAGGGAAGAACAGGCGCATTGTTCAACAAATTAGAGGAAGCGTGTACTAAAATAAAAAATGATGATAATCATGGAAAAGAAGCAAAACAGTTTATTATAGAAAACTATACATTGGCGAAGATGTGCGAAAAGTATGAGAAAATTTATGGATGAGAGATAGTGATCATTCTATGACTGCTGAAAAAACATGATATAACTTAAATATTTAATTCCTGCGCATATAAACATTCGAATAATATGGGAGGATAAGAATATGTCTCCTTTAGTTA
>JAILPF010000453.1 GCA_024699575.1 Acetatifactor sp.
ACCCGGTTCCAGCATCTTGCGCAGGATCTGTGCAATTTTACGCACACCATAGACCATTGCGCAGGATAAGATATCCTCTTTCGAATCAAAGTATTCGTAAGCTGTTCCTTTACCGATTCCTGCCCGGTCCGTAATGTTGACCACGCGGAGCCCGTTGACATCAACGTTCTCCGCAATCATCTGGCCCACAGCATTATATAACAAAAGAACTTTTTGTGGAATGTCGTCAATATTCTCCATTCCTGTCATTTTACCCATTATTTAATCCTCGTATAAATCGCTTTCCTGATGTTTACGTGTTCTCTTTTCACCAATCTTGGCAAAGCTGTCATAGATTGCAGGAATGACAATCAAAGTCAGCAATGTACCGTATAACAAACCTCCGATAGTAACCAACGCCATCGGCTTCGCCATTTCGGAGCCCATGTCATTGTTAAATACCATTGTGGACAGTGCCAGAATAGTGGTAAGCGCAGTCATAAGGACAGGGCGAAGTCTGGTACGTCCTGCGGTGAGAATTGCCTCTACACTCTCCATTCCGCTCTCACGAAGCTGATTAATATAGTCAATCAGCACAATACCATTGTTAACAATGATACCGGACAACATGACAAAGCCAATCATTGCAATGACACTCACTTCGCTTCCTGCGACAAACAGTCCCATAAAGCCTCCGGTAAATGCCAAAGGAATCGTAAACATAATGATGAACGGAGACAGCAAGGACTGGAACTGCGCTACCATTATAAGATACATAAATACAAGTGCAAGCGCAAGCATTAACATTACCTGTTTCATGGCATCATTGATAGTCTGATTCTCTCCGGAGAATACCAGACGATAGCCATCCGGTGTTTCAAAGTTCTCCAGTCTCTTCTCCACCTGCGTTGCTACCAGGCCGATATTGTAGCCATCTGCGATTTCAGAAGTCACTTCCACATATCTGGTCTGATCTGCGCGATGAATGGATTCCAGAGATTTTGCAGACTCAAAATGAGCCAGTTCGGACAACGGCACTTTTATAGCCTTGCCATCCGCATCTGTTCCGTCGATTTCAATCTCTTTTACAAGTTCACGTGTAAGTTCTATATCATTACCGTTCATGACATAAACACTGTAATCTTTGCTTTCCGTCACAAGCGTTGTCGCACTGGTCGCATCTGCAACCTTTGCCATCACCTGGCTGAATACCTGCGCCACAGTCAAACCGTAATCAATTGCCTTGTCACGCTCGATAATAACTCTCAGCTCTTCATCCGTTTCGCCAAGTCCATCGCTTACGTTCTTGGTTCCTTCCACACTTTCTACAATTGCAGCGACTTCGCCTGCAAGTCTTTGGAGGGTATCGATATCTCTACCACGAACCTGAATGCTGATTCCGCTTCCACCTAAAGCTGACATATCCATACTGGAAGTCTCCACAGTAATCTCCGCATCCAAATCCTTGGTCTTTTCCAAAATCATGTCTGCAATATCCTGATTGCTGATAGAACGTTCCTCCGCAGTCACAACATAGATACTGGTTCCGTTACCGCTTCCGCCTCCGAACGCGCCACCCATAAGTGCGCTGGAAGAAGAGTTAGCCATTGCACCAACATCCTCAATCTCAGGAATTTCCATAATGATTTCCACAACCTGATTGGTCATGTCACCAAGCTCCTGCAATGTCGCTTCCTCGTCCATGGACACATTTACAGTCATCTGTGTGGAATCCATCTCCGGCATAAATGCAGTACCGTTGGACATTGCTGCAACAACACTTCCTGCCAGAAGTCCAATTACCAAAACAAAAACAATCGGTTTCACTTTCAGAGAAGCTTTCAAAACCTTTACATATCCGTTAATAATTCCGTTCAGAATCTTACCCTGCTTCTTCTCACCGGTTTTTGTCAACATCTTGGAAGACATTGCCGGCACCACAGTAAGTGCAATCACCAGGCTGGCGATCAGGGAGTACGCAATGGTCAGACCCATATCCACAAACAGCTGTCTGGTAATTCCCTCAGTAAATACAATAGGAAGGAATACGCAGATGGTGGTCAGAGTGGATGCCATAATCGCACCGGATACCTCTTTTGCACCTGCAATTGCCGCATCACGCATGGAATATCCTTCTCCACGAAGGCGATAGATATTCTCAATTACAACGATGGAGTTGTCTACCAGCATACCAATACCAAGTGCAAGACCTGAAAGGGAAATAACGTTCAGAGTCACACCGCTAAAGTACATGCACACGATTGCTGTCACCAGACTGATAGGAATGGAGAATGCAATCACGATGGTAGGTCTCAAATCCTTCAAAAAGAGAATCAAAATGATAATCGCCAGCGCAGCACCTACCAAAATATTGTTGATGATGGAATCCATTACCAAATCAATATAGATTCCCTGATCCATCAAGGTAAGGATGGAAAGGTCACTGTCTCTCTCCATCAACTCTTTGAATCGGTCTAGCAATCTGTCGGACACCTGTCCGGTGGAATAACCGGTCTGTTTCTGGATAGAAAGCATTACACCGGGGCTTCCGTTAACATTTGTATATATTTCATCAGAATTGTCTGTGTAGAATACATCCGCAACATCACCGAGGGTGATGACATCCACACCGTCCATATGAAGGTTCATCAGAGGAAGTGCCTTTAATTCTTCTACAGTAGACGGCTTATCTCCTACACGAACCAGGTATTCTATTCCTTCCTCGGTAACATATCCTGCAGGCATGGAGAAGTTCTGCGCGGTAAGCAGTCCTTTTACAGTATCCACTGTGAGGATTCCGTTCATGTCTGCCTGATCATAGGCGCTTTCCTTTGCATCCTCAAACTGTTCCAGACCATCCTTGAGCTGTTCCTCAGCATCCTTTAGCTGATCCTGGCCGCTCTTAATCTGATCCCATCCGGCATCCAGCTGTGCCTGTGCACTCTCCAGCTGGGACTCTGTCAGATTAATCTGATATTCACCCAGGGAAAGGGATGCTTTCCCGTTAGCGAACTCAATTGCTGCAGTCATCTCGCCCTTTTCAATGGCAATCAGGCCATCGTTGATATCTTTTAAGGATTTATCGATATCTGTGATATTTTGTTTAGCAAGTTCTGAATTAATTAATGCAACGTATGCATCATAACCAAGACCATTTGTCTGTGCATTCAGAGCAGCCTCCATTTTATCAGCCTGTGCCTGAAGACTATCCTTTTGTTCTTCTATCTTTGCAGTTGCTGTTGGCAACATATAATCAATCGTTCCAAGCACTGTCTGCACTGCTGTCATATTGGCCGGATCTGTCCAGTCAAGGGCAGCAAGTGCATCAAGAGAAACAGCATTTGAAAGTGTCGCATCCGACGCAATCATCTGTGCTAAAGCCTGATTACCGGTCACCTTCACCTTTAATTGATTAATACTGTCTGCATCTCCACCGGAAACAGCTGTCATATATGCCATTGTACTTCCGGAAAGAGAATTCAGACTATTAATCATCCCATCCAATTGCTCAATTCCGGTATTCATCTCTTGTAATCCATCATTCATTGATTTGGCAGTAGTCAGCCTGGTCTGCATATCTTCCAGCTGAGCCTTGGCAGTCAGGAGGGCATTTTTCTGAACAGCCAGCTGATTTGCTGTGTCGTTCTGCTTAGACTCCAGTTCCTTCTTGCCACTCTCAAGGTCGTTCTTACCCTTTTCCAGTTCCTGCTTGCCATCATCCAGCTCTTTCTGTCCGTCAACCAGTTCCTTTTTGCCCTTATCAAGCTCGTTCTTACTGTCTGCGATGGTCTTCTGCGCATCATCCAGTTCCTTCTTGGCATCCGCCATTTTATCATCGATAGCAGCAAAAACTTTCTCGTTGATGGCATCCACTTTATCCTGACGGATAATAACGTGTACACTCTCCTCTAAAAGTCCCACTGTATCTACACTTGCAACACCCTCGATACTCTCAATATCGGGCACAACAGAATCCTGAACATAGGTACTGATCTGTGCGTTATCCATTCCTTCCACGCCAACAGCCGCAATCATGACAGGAAGCATATCGGGATTGATTTTGATCATAATGGGTTTCCCCACAGAGTCATCCCAGTATCCCTCTATCTGGTCCAGATTCTCCCTGATTTCCAAAGATGCGGTATCCATATTGGCAGACTGGGCAAATTCCAGAATAACCATGGAATAGTTTTCATTGGAAACAGAACTGATATTTTCAATATTGCTCACAGTAGCCATGCCGGCTTCCACCGGCTGAGTCACCACAGCCTCCACTGTCTCCGGGCTTGCACCGGGATAAGTGGTCATAATCAGTATGTACGGCAGATTGATGTTGGGAAGTAAGTCTGCGGTCATTCTCGTAAAGGAAACAACTCCGAGGACAATCGCCAAAACGACTCCAACCAGTACCGTATATGGTTTCTTTACACTAAACTTAGATATCATGATAATAACCTTACCTTTCTTTTCCGACCGACTGGTCAGTTCCGGTTGATTATATATCGCGGGCAGTATCAAAGTCAATTAAAAAAGAATTAAAAAAAAATAAAGAAGACTTATAACATCTTCTTTATCTTTCCTTTTAATCGCTGTAAGGCATTGTCTGTGGATTTCACATCCCTGCCCAAAACCTTCGCGATCTCTGTATAGGTCATTCCTGTCATATAAAGCTCCAACACCTGTTTCTCAAAGGAGCTCAATTCTTTCTCGATAGCGCATTCCAGATAGTTCACTCGCTCCCTATCCAAAATAATTTCTTCCGGGTTCAAATCTGTGGTATCTGCAATCGCTTCCAACAAAAGCTTGTCTTCTATTCCATCCTCCGCTCCGGTGTAGAGTGAGATATACGAATTCAGCGGAGTATGTTTCAATCGTTTTGCCGCTTGCACCGCTGTGTACATCTGTCTGCTGATACACAGCTCTGCAAAGGTATAAAAACTGGCGTCTCTTCCACTGTCATAATCACGTACAGCCTTAAACAATCCAATCATCCCCTCCTGGATTAAGTCTTCGCTGTCACCACCGATAATGTACATGGATTTTGCTTTACTTCGCACCAGATTTTTATACTTATCACAGATATAGTCCATAATTGCTTCCTCGCCGCCCCGCAGGCGGTCAATCAGTTCCTCATCTGCTGTCTGTTGGTATTCTGAATGAAGTTCTTGCATATCACCGGGTCACCCCCATCTCTGTCTCACAATCTCATAGGCAAGAACGCCTGCCGCTACGGATGCATTCAGGGAATCAATATCTCCCTTCATCGGTATGGATGCAATCATATCGCACTTTTCCTTTACCAGACGTCCGACGCCCTCTCCCTCGTTGCCGATTACCAGACCGATAGGTCCCTGCAAATCCAGCTGATACATGGGCGTTCCACCCATATCGGCACAGACAAACCAAAGACCTTCCTTCTTCAAATCTTCAATGGTCTTCGCCATATTGGTCACTTTTGCAACCGGAGTATAGTTGATTGCACCTGCTGAGGTCCTTGCCACCGTAGCCGTTAACCCTACAGATCGGTTCTTCGGTATGATCACTCCATGCGCCCCGGCAAGATTCGCTGTTCTGATGATTGCCCCAAGGTTATGGGGATCTTCAATATTATCCAGCAGGAAGATAAAGGGAGCTTCTCCCTTTTCCTTTGCCGCATTCAAAATATCCTCCACCTCAGCGTATTCATATGCTGCCGCATAGGCGATAACGCCCTGATGTTTACCGGTCTCAGAAAGCTGGTCCAATCGTTCCTTCGTCACATATTTTACCAGTGTGTCCTGTTTTTTAGCCTCTCGTTTGATGGTCATAATCGGACCATCCTGACAGCCGTCCAAGATAAACAGCTTGTCTATGGTTTTGCCCGAACGGTATGCCTCGATAACTGCATTTCTTCCTTCAATCGTAAGTTCCTGATATCCCATGATTACTCCTGTTCTATATTTCCATATCAATCAGTTCAATTCCCTTTTGCACCAGATACATCATTCTGTCCGTCTGTCCGGTCAGGTATAAGTATCCCATCAACGCCTCAAACCCCGTTGCCCTATGGTAATCAGCCAAAGAAGCATTCTTTGCAGTGGTGGCAGGTTTTGCATTTTTACCACGGCGGTAAAAGCCTTCTTCCTCCTCATTCAGTTCACCCAAAAGTGCCTGAATCATAGCAGACTGTGCTCCTGCATTGACATATTTTACAGCGGATTTATGCAGCTGGTGGGCAGGGCGGTTTGCCCGTTCCACAATGACGCTTCGAATGACAAGATCATAAACCGCATCGCCGATGTAAGCCAGAGTCAAAGGTGAAAAGGTTTTGATATCTGCCCTCTCACAGGCAAATGTCTCCTCAATCGATGCAAGCATTCCTGCTCCGGAATTTTTTATACTCTCTTCCATTTTACACCCTCTCTGGTATCCTCCAGCACAATATTTCTTGCTGCCAGCTCGTCACGGATTTCATCCGCTCTTGCGAAGTTCTTATTCTTTCTTGCCTCCTGTCTCTCAGCAATCAAAGCCTCAATATCACTGTCCAAAATCTCATCCTGTTTCTCCACAAGTAATCCACAGATATCGGAGAGGCAGATAATCTCATCTTTAAGAGCCTGCAAAAATTTCTTAGAGGACTCTGCCACAGCATTGGTGTTGACAAATTTCACAAGTTCAAAGATTGCTGCCAGTGCATCCGCTGTATTGAAATCGTCATCCATTGCCTCATCAAACTTGGCTTCGAATGTTTTTGCTTCCTCCAAAAGTTTCTGCTCTGTGTCTGTCATTTCGCCATCCGATGCATTAGAGAGTAGAAATTTCAAATTATCCACACAGGTAACGATTCTTTCATATCCGTTTTTCGCTGCCTCCATCAACTCTGAACTGAAATTCAAAGGACTTCTGTAATGTGCGGACAGCATAAAGAATCTCAGAACCTGCGCGTCGTATTTTTCAAGGATGTCCCTGACGGTAAAGAAATTGCCGGCGGATTTGGACATCTTGCGATTGTCAATATTTAAAAATGCGTTGTGCAGCCAATATCTGGAAAAGTCTTTTCCATTGGCAGCCTCTGACTGCGCAATTTCATTTTCATGATGAGGGAATACCAAATCTTCTCCACCCGCATGGATATCAATCTGTTCGCCCAGATATTTTCTGCTCATAACAGAGCATTCGATGTGCCATCCCGGACGTCCGTCACACCACGGAGACTCCCAGTAAGGTTCTCCGTCTTTTTTCGGTTTCCAGAGTACAAAATCCAACGGATCTTCCTTCTGATCCTCACCGGATACCAGCAGAGAACGATTTCCCCCTCTCAAATCATCCAGATTTTTGTGGGAAAGTTTTCCGTAACCCCGGAAGCTTCTGGTGCGGAAATATACGGTGCCGTCCTTTGCCACATAAGCATATCCCTTGTCAATCAGACCCTGAATCATCTCAAGCATTCCGTCAATTTCCTGGGTTGCCAGAGGATGGGTGGTGGCAGGTTTCACATTCAAGCTCGCCATATCCTTTTTGCACTCTTCAATATAACGTGTGGAAATCACACTGGCATCCACGCCCTCTTCCACAGCCTTTTTGATAATTTTATCATCAACGTCTGTAAAATTGGAAACATAATTTACATCATATCCCTTATGCTCCATATAACGTCTCACCGTATCAAAGACAATCATCGGTCTCGCATTACCGATATGGATGAAATTATATACGGTAGGTCCGCAGACATACATTCTCACCTTACCCGGTTCAATGGGAACAAACTCTTCCTTCTGTTTACTCATTGTGTTGTACACTTTGATACTCATACTGTTTCCTCTCTCTCCATAGAAGTCTTTTCATAAAAAAATGCGGACAAATTCGCTGTAAGAGACGAATTTATCCGCGGTTCCACTCTCATAAAAGGCAGACTGCCTTTCCCTCAACTGTTTAACGCACATTACACGGGTCCGGATACTTGACTTCCCCGAACCGGCTCACGAGTGCACTTCCTCCTCATCCGGCAAAGACTGCTCGCAGCAAGTTACAGTCTCTCTCTGATACCATTCCTGAAAAGTACTCTTCCCGTTCAAAGCCTTTTTCTATCTAGCTACTTCTAAGCATATTCAAAACTTCTTATTTTGTCAATTCTTTTCTTA
>JAILPF010000469.1 GCA_024699575.1 Acetatifactor sp.
GGAGAGCGGAAAAGACATCTGGAGAGGCGGTGCACAGTATTATTCAACAGCCACCACATTTGTTACGGGTGTAGATGCAGGCAATTCACTGCTTGCGCTTAAGAAACTTGTGTTTGAAGATAAAGATATATCCATTTCTGATGTGAAGAAGGCACTTCTCGCAAACTTTGAGGGCTATGAAATTTTACAGAAGAAGCTCTTAAATGTTCCTAAGCATGGAAACAACATAAAAGAGGATGATGCCATTATTAAGAGGGTATATCAGGACGCATGGGAACTCTATCAGGAGGGAGGAGAAAACTACCTTGGAAAATACGCGAAACCCGATGCATATTCCAAGTCTGTTCATGATTATTTCGGACAGATTACCGGTGCACTTCCCACGGGTAGAAAAGCAGGAATAGCTCTTACGGACGGTTCCGTCTCCGCTCAGCCCGGCACCGATCAAAAAGGACCTTCCGCTCTTGCAATTTCCGCTTCCGGAGCAATCGACACAGTCCTTTTCAATTCTGCACATTTGAATGTGAAATTAAACCCTGATACGTTTAAATCTGCAGAGGGAAAGGCTGCACTGCTAACATTGATTGATACTTATGTGAAACACGGAGGAAACCACATCCAGTTCAACAGCGTGGATGCAGCAGTCTTACGCGATGCAAAAGCACATCCCGAGAATCACAAAGATCTCGTGGTTCGTGTAGCAGGCTTCTCGGCATTCTTCGTAAAACTGCACGAAGGAATTCAAGATGAAGTGATTGCAAGAACCGAGCATAATCTGGCAGTTTAATAACACAAATAATAAGAAGGCGTCTGATAAGGCGCCTTTTTTGATTGACTTTCACAACATGGAAATTTATAATTACTTTGACATAGATTATTTAGGGAAAATGGAGAGAAGATTATGGCACTTAGTAAAAAGCCTGTGACAGGTATGAAGGATATTTTACCCGAGGAGATGGAAATCCGAGATTACGTTATCAGTGTTATCAAAGATACCTACAGAAAGTTCGGATTTACTTCCATTGAGACTCCCTGTGTGGAGAATATTGAGAACCTTACCAACAAGCAGGGTGGTGACAACGAGAAACTGATTTTTAAGATTTTAAAGCGTGGCGAGAAATTGAATGTGGAAGCGGCAACCACTGAGGCGGAAGTGGTGGATGGAGGTCTGCGCTACGATTTAACTGTTCCGCTGGTTCGCTATTATTCCAACAATTCGGCATCTCTTCCTGCACCGTTCAAATCTCTTCAGATGGGCAATGTATGGAGAGCGGACAGACCTCAGAGAGGGCGTTATCGCCAATTTATGCAGTGTGATATTGATATTCTTGGAGAGCCGTCCAACTTGGCTGAGATCGAGCTGATTTTGGCAACCACAACGACACTGGGACGTCTAGGGTTTAAAGGATTTGAAATCCGTATTAATGACAGACAGATTCTTAAGGCAATGGCAGCTTACAGCGGATTTGCCGAGGAAGCTTACGACAGTGTATTTATTACATTGGACAAGATGGACAAGATTGGTCTGGACGGTGTGAAAGCTGAACTTTTGGAGAAAGGCTTTGCACAGGAGAGTGTTGAGAAATATCTGAACCTCTATCAGAACCTGGAACAGCAGGAAGACGGAGTGGCATATCTTGCAAAAGAGCTGGGCGAATGCCTGGATGCTTCCGTCTCTGAGGGGTTAAAAGAGATTATTGACAGTGTAAGCGCTACAAAAGCGGCAGATTTCAAAATGGTATTTGATGCAACTCTTGTTCGTGGTATGAGTTACTATACCGGAACCATTTTTGAAATTGCCATTCCGGAGTTTGGTGGAAGCTGCGGTGGTGGTGGAAGATATGATAAGATGGTAGGCAAGTTTACCGGGAATGACGTTCCTGCCTGTGGTTTTTCCATTGGATTTGAAAGAATTGTACTGCTTCTTATGGAGAGCGGTTTTAAGGTTCCGGGAAGACCTAAGAAGACCGTATACCTGATTGAAAAAGGTGTGGGCGGAGAGGCGCTCTGTGAGATTATCGCAAAAGCACAGAAGGCCAGAGAAGACGGCAGTCAGGTACTGGTTGCCCGTATGAATAAAAACAAGAAGTTCCAGAAGGAACAGCTTGAAAAAGAGGGATATGAAGATTTCGTTGAGTTTTACAAAGATCCGTTAAAGAACTGATAACCTGATTGACTGTCACGGCAGAGTTACTGTCGTGACAGTCTCTGTATTTGTGGGATGTATCAATGGAAAAGAGATTATTGCTTTTAGCAGCAGAATTGTTTGATGAAACCTGGCGAGACATTTCGTGGGAAACTGCACTTTCCAAACTCGAAAGGGAGAGAATCAACAGAATAAAATCAGCAAAAACTGTGAGAAGACAGGTGGAACTTCTGGGTGGGGGCTTACTCATACAGTTCGTCCTGCAGGGGAAGGAACGATGGGAGAATACTTCTGTGGCAGAATTGGAAATACTCAGCCCGCAGGAAATTCTTTCGTGTCTGGGGACACCTGTAGAAATTGAGTATGGTTACGGTGAGTTCGGCAAACCTTATATCGTGGGTGGGGAGATCTCATATAGCATTTCCCATTCTAAAGATATGATATTTGCCGCTTTTTCAGATGGAGATATCGGTGCGGATATACAGTATCGAAGAGACATTGATGATGCTGCGGTGATAAAACGATTTTTCACTGAGGACGAGAGAAAACTGTGGGAACAGTCAAGGGATGAAAAGCAGAAAAGACAGCTTTTTTACCGGCTCTGGTGTAAAAAGGAAGCCTACGGAAAGCTGGGTGGATGCGGTGTGGTCGAAGTGTTACAGAACAACCTCCTTGAACCGGTCGAAGAATTACTTTGGGAGGAATATGAGGTGGAAGAAGACTACCAGATTGCCGTGTGCAGGAGGAAGAAATTTGAATGAAGCTATTATTGAAATATTTGAAGGATTATAAAAAAGAATCTGTTTTGGCACCGCTTTTTAAGCTGCTTGAGGCTTTTTTTGAACTGCTTGTTCCACTGGTTATGGCAAGCATTATAGACAGGGGAATCGGCAATGGAGATATGGGCTATGTGGGTAAGATGGGACTTTGCCTGATTACCCTGGGCCTTGTGGGGTTGACCGCATCCATAACAGCGCAGTTTTTTGCTGCAAAGGCGGCGGTTGGATTTGCTGCAAAGGTTAGGAAAGCGCTGTTTGAACATATACAAGGTCTGGATTTTACCAGCATAGATAAAGCGGGAACCTCCACATTGATTACCAGAATGACCAGCGATATCAATCAGGTGCAATCCGGTGTCAATATGGTACTCAGGTTATTCCTTCGTTCGCCGATTGTGGTGTTCGGGTCTATGATTATGGCATTTACCATTGATGTGAAAAGTGCTCTGATTTTTGTGGCTGCTATTCCAATGCTGGCCATCGTTGTTTTCGGTATCATGCTTTGGACGATGCCGCTGTACAAAAAAGTGCAAAGCCATCTGGATGCAGTGCTTGGGATTACCAGAGAAAATCTGACAGGTGTCCGGGTTATCAGAGCGTTTCATAAAGAGGAGGATGAGGAAGAACGGTTTAAAGAAGCAGCATCTGTTCTCGCGGTATCACAGACCTTTGTCGGTAAGATTAGTGCAGTGATGAACCCTGTGACGTATATCATTGTAAATGGTGCGATTCTGGCTCTGATTTACGTGGGAGCGCTACAGGTAAATGTGGGGAATCTAAGTCAGGGTGAAGTGGTTGCGATTATTAACTACATGTCACAGATTCTGGTAGAACTTGTGAAACTGGCGAATCTCATCATCACAATCACCAAGGCTTTGGCATGTGCAGACCGTGTTGCAGATGTATTCGGGATACAGAATGAAACAAGAAAACCTGCGGGAAGAGAGTGTGAGTTCCCTGATGCATACTTTTCTGTGGAACATGTCTCTTTAACATATGACGGTGCCGGTGCTGAAAGCCTTTCGGACATTGATTTTACAGTAGAAAAGGGACAGACTATTGGCATTATCGGAGGAACCGGTTCGGGAAAAACATCGTTGATTCATTTGATTTCAGGTGTTTATCCTGCTACAGCCGGTGGAATCTATCTGGAGGGAAAAAACATTGACGGCATGGATGGCAATGCGTTGAAGGAACGTATCGGAATGGTTCCGCAGAAAGCGGTTTTGTTTAAGGGAACGGTTAGAAGCAATCTTTTGTGGGGAAATGAAAATGCCACAGAGGATGATCTATGGCAGGCACTTGAACTGGCTCAGGCGAAAGAGATTGTGGAATCCAAGCAGGGTGGTCTGGATGCTGTGGTGGAGCAGAACGGTAGAAATTATTCCGGCGGTCAGAGACAGAGACTGACAATCGCAAGAGCTTTAGTGAGAAAACCGGAAATATTGATTTTGGATGACAGTGCGTCAGCACTGGATTATGCTACGGATGCAAAGCTCAGGAAGGCACTGCAGAAGCTTGAGGGAAAAACAACAGTGTTTATTGTGTCGCAGAGAGCCTCCTCCATCCGACACGCAGACAAGATTGTAGTACTGGAGGATGGTGAGATGGCATGTGTCGGAACTCACGAGGAATTGCTGGCAGGCTGTAGCGTCTATCAGGAAATCTATTATTCCCAGTATCCCGAGGAAAGACCCATGGAGGATGCGCGATGAAGGACAGAAAAAGTACAGTGCTTAGAGTACTGCAATATATTAGAAAATACAGAATGTTTGTGATATTCTCCCTGCTTCTTGCGGCGGTTACTGTAGGGCTTACTCTTTACGTCCCCATTCTTGTGGGAGATGCAGTGGATCTTTTGCTGGGTGTGGGCAAGGTTGATTTTGAGCAGATTTTCAAAATCATGTTTGAGATTGGAATTGTGATGCTGGTGACGGCATTGGCACAGTGGGTGATGAATACATGTAACAACCATATTGCTTATCATGTTGTGAAGGATATCAGGGAAGATGCATTCGCTAATTTAGAGAGACTATCTTTTATATTTCTGGATGGGCATTCCTACGGGGATATCGTCAGTCGCATCGTGGCAGATGTGGATACGTTTGCGGATGGTCTGCTGATGGGATTTACGCAGCTGTTTACCGGCGTCCTGACCATCGCAGGTACTTTGATATTCATGCTCGTGACCAATGTGCCGATTGCACTGGTGGTGGTATGCATTACCCCTCTTTCTTTTTTTGTGGCGAAATTTATTGCCGGAAAGACATTTCATATGTTTAAGGAACAGTCACAGACAAGAGGGGAGCAGACTGCTTTGATTGATGAAGCGATTGGAAATCAAAAGCTGGTGAAGATGTTTTCACAGGAGGAGAAGCTGACACAGAAATTTACGGAAATCAACGGCAGATTGGAAGAATGTTCCTTAAAAGCAATCTTTTTTTCATCCATTACCAATCCGGCGACCCGTTTTGTCAACAGTCTGGTGTATGCCGGAGTGGGAATTTTCGGAGCATTGGTGGCGATAAAAGGTGGAATCAGTGTGGGGCGGCTTTCCTGTTTCTTGAGCTACGCGAACCAGTATACCAAGCCCTTTAACGAGATATCCGGCGTAATTACGGAATTGCAGAATGCTCTGGTATGTGCATCGAGAATCTTTGAACTGATTGACGAAACTCCACAGGTGCCCGATGACGAAAAGGCAAGAGTGTTAAGACAGGCGAAAGGAGAAGTTTCCTTAGATCAGGTATATTTCAGTTATCTGCCGGAGCAGAAACTGATTCAGAATTTTAATCTGGCCGTTAAACCGGGACAGCGGATTGCCATTGTCGGGCCTACTGGATGCGGGAAGACTACAGTGATTAATCTTCTGATGCGTTTTTATGATGTAAACAGTGGACAGATTAATGTGGATGGCACAGATATCCGAAAGATTACCAGAGGTAGTCTGCGAACCGGATATGGTATGGTTTTGCAGGAAACCTGGTTAAAGAGTGGTACCATCCGGGAGAATATCTGTATGGGACGTCCGGATGCTTCTGAGGAAGAGATGATTCAGGCATCTAAAGCTGCTCATGCACATAGTTTTATTAAACGTCTGCCCAAAGGGTATGACACGGTGATTGGCGAGGACGGAGGCAGCCTGTCTCAGGGCCAAAAGCAACTTTTATGTATTGCCAGAGTGATGCTGTGCCTTCCTCCCATGCTGATTCTGGATGAGGCTACGTCTTCCATTGATACCAGAACTGAGCAGAAAATCCAAAAAGCGTTTGCAACCATGATGGAGGGACGTACCAGTTTTATTGTTGCACACAGACTTTCCACAATCAGGGAAGCCGACGTGATTCTGGTGATGAAGGATGGCAATATCATAGAACAGGGCAGCCATGAAAGCCTGTTGGCAAAGAATGGTTTCTACACGGAATTATACAAAAGCCAGTTTTCTGGCTAGCCAGTTTGCTGGATAAGCACTGAAAAAAAGTCTTCTGCATACTTTGATAAAAAGGTATGCAGGAGGCTTTTTTTATGGCTCTTGTAGCATTGGATGCAGGGCATGGTGGAGCGTGACATTGCAGCTAGAATGGCAGGGGACTGTGATAAAGGAATTCTATGGATTTTGTCTCCTTATGAAAAATAATACCTTCGAAAAGATTTTGCATAGCCTCTCTTTTGCAGGAATCCGGCGTATTGCTTTTAATAATCTCGATAAGGTGGGGATAGAGAAAGACAGCCGCAGAGGTGTCAGAGGGATGTGCCAGTTCCCAGAGTAAAAATGTTGTTAATTTTTTTGTGCTGATAAATTGAGAAACAGGATGAAATCCGTGACTGTAACCGGAACACTGAAAGCCGTTGCAGTAACCGTTTGATTTGCAGCCGGACTTGTAGTATAGCGCTCTTCCGCATACTGAGCAGTGGATGAGCCCTGTAAGCCAGTGGTGCTTGACAGGAGTATGTGTCGGAATAGGGGCAGAGGGATGAGAAGAGATGAGCTTTTGGGCGGTATTCCAGGTATCGGAATCGATGATGGCTGTATGATGAGCATCTGACACAATCCACTCCTCAAAAGCTTTGTACCCGGAGGTCGCGGAACTTTTACGCCTGTTCCAACGGATTTTTCCGATATAAAAAGGGTTTTCCAGAATATATCCAACAGCTTGTGCAGAAAAAGAATGCTGATTCTTGGTTTGGTATCCCTGAGCGTTGATGAGACGTGCAATCTCACTTTTGCCGTGTCCGGAGACGAAAAGGGAAAAGATGGCTTGAACAATGGATGCTTCCTGAGGATTGATGGTTGGGAAGGCGTTGGGAGCCTTGTCGTAACCCAGGGGCATTTTGCTGTTATAGAGTCCCTGCAATGCTTTCAATTTCATGGAGCGAGTCACCTCTGCACTTAAATTTACGGAGTAAAATTCATCCTGCCACTCTATGATCGTTTCAATAAGTCGACCGTAGATTCCTTGTGGAATCGGTTCCTTGACGGAAAGAATGTCAATGCCGTATTTCTTGCGGAGCATGGATTTGTAAAAGGTGGCTTCCTCTTGATTTCTGGCAAAACGGGAAAACTCCCACAGCAGTATGACATCAAAGGGACGCGGAACCTGTTTGGCGTTCGTAATCATTTTTTGAAAGACACTGCGATTCTTTGAGGACCTGCCGGAAATGCCCTCTTCCTCGATATAAATGAATTCTTCGGATAAGAGCAAGCCTTCTTTTTCGCAATAGGCGCGTATTTCTGAGAGCTGGGAGAGAGGGGATAGCTCCAGCTGGTCATTGGTGGAAACTCTTATGTATGCAGCAGCTTTTCTTGATGAGTCCATGTGAACACCTCCTGTAAAAAGATTATGCGATTTTGTCTGAACATTATTACAAATAGATTGTAAATTCTGACATTGTTTAGTATAATAAAGGAGCATTACAAATTTTACCAATAGATGGGAGGACATGCTATGACTTATGCAAATCTTGTGAAAGAAGCAAAAAAAGCAGTGAAGACTGTTGATGCAAAGACAATCAAAGAGCATCTGGCAGTAGAATTTGATATTGAAGGAAAGGGTGAAGGCGCATTTTATGTAGAGTTTTCGGGAAACGGCGTAGAAGTGGAACCCTATGAGTATTATGACCATGATTTTAGGGTTCGCACAGATGCTGAAACAGCATTGGCGATTCTGAACGGTGAGTTGGACCCTGAAAAGGCAAAAGCTGAGGGGAAATTTGTTGTGGAAGGAAATGTTGACAGAGTATCGTTATTGAAAGACTTGTTAAAAAATGCAGAGCCGGAGAAGAAAACAAAAACGACTGCTAAAAAACCTGTACCCAAGAAGGTGGCAAAGAAACCTGCAACCAGTAAAAAGTAGGCATTGAATGAGAAGAGGGGACGCAGATGAAGAATCAATTCGTTGAAGATATCATGGACAGACAGGGTGTTGCTGAATATTTCAATGAAATAGTGGATGCTTTTTCCAGAACAACTGAGGGAAGGTATGTTTTCATCTGCGATATCCCCAAGGACTTTTCCTACTGGTCCAAGGATGCGGTGGAGTACTTTGGATTGCCGGGGGATAAAATGCATGGAGCGGGAGATCTCTGGCTGGAACATATTGATCCGGAGAGCCGACCTCTT
>JAILPF010000493.1 GCA_024699575.1 Acetatifactor sp.
TGTATGGAGTGGAACTGTCCGAACAAAATAAGGGTGCGGTGTATGCTTCTCTGGTTCCGGATGCGGATTGGTTTAACATTGTCATGCTTCATGGACAAGAGGCGGAAACAGGCACAAAGGATAAGGCAGAGGTAATCAACCTGCGTGCATTGAAAAATAAGGGGATTGATTACCTGGCACTGGGGCATGTTCATGCATATAAGGAAGAAAAACTGGATGGCAGAGGTTTCTATTGCTATCCCGGCTGCCTGGAAGGCAGAGGCTTTGATGAGTGCGGAGAGCATGGTTTTGTATTATTGGATATCGATGCATCAAATCATAGCTGCAAGCGTACTTTTGTCCCTTTTGCTCTCAGAAATCTGTATACAGTGGATGTGGATGTGACGGATTCCATGACCAGTGCACAGATTCGTGAGAAAATCAGGGAGGAATTGATTAAACGATGTTATGAGACGAAAAGTTTGTTGAAGATAGTTCTTTGCGGAACAGTGGATGTAGAATGTGAAAAGAATCTGGAATATCTGAAAAAAGAATTTGAACAGGACTATTATTTTGTGAAAATATATGATGAAACCACCCTCTCGATGCATTATGAGGATTATCGTCTGGACAGGTCTCTCAAGGGAGAGTTTGTGCGGACTGTGGAGGCAGACGACTCTTTATCCGAATCAGACCGGATGGCAATTATACGCTACGGTTTGCAACTGATAGCAGGAGAAGAATTAGTGTAAGAGAGGAATGAAATATGAGAATCGTGAATTGTCACGTGGAGAACTTTGGAAAACTCCACGATATGGATTTGGATTTTTCACAGGGGCTGAATCGATTTTGCGAAGATAACGGCTGGGGAAAAAGTACTCTTGCAGCTTTTATTCGTGTGATGTTTTTCGGTTTTGCGGGAGACAGGAAAAGAGATATTTCCGAAAATGAGAGAAAAAGATTCCAGCCATGGCAGGGCGGCACCTATGGTGGACGACTTACCTTTGAGACAAAAGGAAAACAGTATGTGGTGTCACGTGTCTTTCAGGATAAAGAGGCAAACGACTTGTTCGAGCTTCGTGATGCCGGAACCAATTTGGAGAGTAAGGATTTTTCCGCCAATTTAGGGGAAGAATTGTTTCAAATCAACAGAGAGTCTTTTTTGCGCAGCGCCTTTATCAGCCAGAATGACTGCATAACAGGTGTGACGGACAGCATCAATGCCAAGATGGGAAATCTGGCAGATAACACCGGTGATTTGGATTCCTATGAGGCAGCAGATGCCAGAATCCAGGGAATCATAAATAGTATGTCCCCGTCCAGAAAGACAGGAAATTTGTATAAGAAAAAAGCCTACCTGACGGAACTTTCCACCAGAATCAGAGAGGGGGAAGGATTGGAGGAAGGCTTAGACAGAGTGCAGAAACTGCAGGAGAAAGCCCGGGCGGAATGTAAGGATTTGACAGAACGGCTTACCGACATCCGGGCACTTCAGGCAAAGGCAAGCCGAATGAAGGATTTGGCTGCCGAAAAGGAAAAATACGTCCGGCTGCTGGAGGATGACAAAGAGAAACAAAAGCAGTTGCAGATGCAGAAAGATAAATTCCCGATGGGTGTTCCGGCAGCGGAGGAAGTGCGAACCATGCAGGAGGAGGCGACCGCATGGGAACAGGCGAAAAAAGCTGTTTCAATTTATCAGCTGACAGATGAGGAGACAAAAGAGCTTGTAAAGCTGGGTGAGAAGTTTTCCGGGGAACCACTATCAGCTGAAGATTTTAACCTCATTGCGGGTAAGGTTCGCAGATACAATGAACTTCACCATAAGACATTGGAAAACAGAATGCCGGAGGAAGAACTGGAACAGCTCAGGAGACTTTCGGAGCGATTTGGCGAGGAAACCATGCCCGCTCAGACGGTAAATCGTCTTTTGAACCGCTGGAACGACATGGACATGCGAAAGAGAACACTTGAGATGGTCCGCATACATTATGAGACACAGACCTTGCATGGTGGTATTCCCAAGAAACTTGGAATTGTGATGATGTTACTGGGACTGGCAGTGATTTCAGTGGGGGTGTGTATTTATTTGGCCCTGCTGGAGCTTCCCATACCGGCACTGCCTGTTATCGGAGCGGGAGGCGGTTTATCCTTAATCGGAATTATTATGATGCTAGTAGGGAAGAGAAAAGAGAGGGAGGAGTATTTGACCAAACAACTTCCACTGAAGAAACAGATGGAGGAGGACGAGGATACCATTGAAGAAATTCGTGAGGAAGTGTATGCTTTCTTACGGCGTCTGCAGATTGAATGCGATGAGAGCAATGTCAATTATCGTCTACAGAAGCTTGCCGAGGAAGCAGCTTCGTATGAGTGGCTCAAGGAAAGAAAAGCAAGAGATAAATCAGATGTATACCTGATGGAATGTGAAGGATTAAGAGAAGAGCTTACATTCTTTTTCAAAAAATATGCCTCTGTAGACAGTATAGATGCAGTGACAGATGATTTTGCGGAAAAGCTGAGTAAAATCAGAGAAGAGTGGAATCGGTTTGTTTCCTTGAGCGAACGTTCTGAGAAAACTGAGAATGAGCAGGCTGCTGTACAGAGGATGCAGGAACGATTGGATGGGAGACTGGAACGGTATGGACTGATTAGACAGGAGAATCTGACTGCACAGTTGATGAATCTGCTTCAGGATGTGACAGATTACGGTCATGTTCAAAACGCTGCCGACAGTGCAAGAAAAAGTCTGGAGACTTTTGAGACGGAAAATGATGTGGCAGCTCTGAAGGTGGAAACAATCGACGAACTTCCTGATCTGGAGGATTTGAACGGCAAATATCAGGAAGCCCAGGAACGCAGACAGAGATTGCAGGAGCAGCTTTTGGATTACGAACAGCAGACGAATGACTACAGGGATCAGATAGATGAATGGATGAGTCTGCGTGAAGAACTGGAAAAAGTTTCACAGGAGTACCGGCTGGAGGAAAAACAATTCGGACATTTCAAGAAGGTTCAGGAGTATCTGGCTAAAGCGAAGGAATCCATGACTGCACAGTATATGGCGCCGCTTCATGACAGCTTCAGCAGGTATTATGAAACAGTTACGGGAAAAGATGCAGATAAGTATCATTTTGATGCCAATGCAAAGGTGACGGTGGAAGAGGCGGGAATGCAGAGAGAGACGGAATATTTCAGCATGGGATATCAGGATCTGATTGGCATTTGCCTGCGGCTGGCTTTTGTGGATGCGATGTATCCTGATGAGGCACCGACACTTTTTCTGGATGATCCCTTTGTGAATCTGGATGATAAAAACAGGATAGGTGCCGCTAAATTGCTGAAAAAGGTATCGGAGAGATATCAGATTATCTACTTTACCTGTAGTTTAGGGAGAAATGAGGGTTAGAAAATGTGGAATAAATTGATTTCCCGTGGGAGCATGTTGGGATACAGTGTGCTCATGATTATGGTGTTGATAATATGTATGACCGCCGGGGAAATAGAGTATGTGCATAAAAAGATCTTTCAGTTTTCAAACTGGTATTATCTTGTTGTTGGTCTTATCGGAATTATGGTAATCGGCCTGGTCGGAATCTGGCTGGAGAAAAAGGCGTGGTTTCAGAGATGCGATAGAGTATTTGTGGCAATAATTTGCGCCTTATTGTTTGTAACACTTGTTTTCGTCACTCATTATTATTATTTTCATACAGGCTGGGATGCAGGCCTTATTGCTATATCGGCGTCGACTCTTGCTGATGGTATGCCAGAGAATCTCAGTGAGTGGTATTTTTCGGTATATCCGAATAACATTTTTATTACCATTGTTTTTTCAGTGGTAATCAGGCTCGGCCGTCTGACCGGAGCACTGACAGACTATAACTGGCTTGTAATTTTTCAGAGCGCGGGGTGGACTTTTTCCGCATTTTTGGTATATATGAGTGCAGAGAAACTATCAGGTAGAAAAAGCATTGCTGTTTCGTCGTGGCTCCTTATGCTTGCGATTGCCGGTGTTTCTCCATGGGTAACGGTTCCCTATTCTGATTCCATGGGACTTTTTTGGACCGCAATTGTGCTGTATTTATTTGCCTACAATAAAGGAATGCTTCCTATGGGATTTTTCCTTGCAACAGGATATTTTATCAAGCCACATATTTTAATTATGGGAATTGCAATGCTGATTACACAGAGTGGCAGTTTGTTAAAAAACAGAAAGAGAGTAGCACTTGTGGCGCTTGGTTTCTTACTGGGAATCGGGACAGTAAAAGGTGGAGAAATAATCTGTGGTTTTGATGTGAATCCGGAAAGAACATTCGGCGTAAAACATTTTCTCATGCTGGGGTTGAATGAGGAATATAACGGAGTCATCAATATAGAGGATCAGGATTTCTCTATGGCCATTACAACCAAGGCAGAGAGAGATCGTGCAAATATGGAGGTTGCGAGGCAGAGATTGGAGGATATGTCATTTGGAAGACTTCTTACACATCTGCGGCGTAAAATCCTCACAGCCTATAATGATGGGAGCTTTGCATGGTGGTGTGAGGGAGAATTTTACCTGATTCAGGTATGGACAGGAAGTCCTAAATTGGAGAAAGTATTTCGGCAGTTTTATTATCCGGATGGCAGGTATTACAATCTCTTTTTGAACTACGGACAGAGCATTTGGATTGGCAGTCTGTTTGTCGGAGCATTTGCAGCGTTGTTTAAGAAAAATGAAAAAATAAATGTGTTTTTGCTGACTATGATAGGATATGTATTTTATGAAATGATTTTTGAACCGAGGGCGAGACATCTTTTGACCGCTATGCCTATATGGGTGATCCTGGTGTCTGTCGCTATGTTTGGAATTTTCGGTATGGTTCTTCGTGGAATGCAGAAAATCCCGTTTGGAAATCGACAATAGACTTGATTATCTGCGCATAAATGTGGTATGATAAAGCAATGTGCAAACGTTTTATTGAAAGATTTATAAATAGGTAGAGGAAGTGAAGATATGATGCAATCAAGAACGCATACCTGTAATGAGCTGACAAGTGCAAATATCGGTGAAAAAGTTACATTGGTAGGCTGGTATGACAATTTAAGAAAGGTATCCAAGAATCTCGGTTTCCTGATTTTGAGAGACTTTTACGGCGTCACTCAGATTGTGATTGAGACAGAAGATATCATGCAGGCATTAAACGGTGTGAACAATGAATCCACACTGTTGGTGGAAGGTGTTGTAAGAGAGCGTTCCAACAAGAATGCCAATATCGCAACCGGTGATATCGAGGTTGTACCTGAAAAGGTAGAAGTGCTGGGTAATTGTATTTACAATGAATTACCCTTTGAAATTAACCGTTCCACAGACGCAGATGAAAACCTGAGATTAAAGTATTGTTATCTGGATTTGAGAAATCCACAGGTGAAATCCAAGATTGTTCTCAGAAGCAAAATTGTTGCTGAACTTAGAAACCGCATGACAGACCTGGGTTTTTTG
>JAILPF010000414.1 GCA_024699575.1 Acetatifactor sp.
GATGGTGGTAATCAGTGATTCCATCGCTGACCCGAACACTACATTGAGTGCCGTGGTCGCGGAAGTCTTCTGTGAGGCAGCAGATATTTTGGAAAAAGCCGATGACTTTGACGTGGCGGTACATGATCTGATTAAGAAATATATGACAGAGCATCAGAGAATTATCTTCAACGGTGACGGCTACTCTGACGCATGGGTTGAGGAGGCAGCAAGAAGAGGTCTTCCAAACATCAGATCCATGGTGGAATCTTCCTGTGCACTTACTACTGAGAAAGCGATCAAGCTGTTTGAGAAATTCCATATCTTTACCAAGGTAGAGTTGGAATCCAGAGAGGAAGTCCTCTATGAGACCTACTCTAAGTGTATCAATATCGAGGCACTTACCATGATTGATATGGCAAAGAAGCAGATTCTCCCTGCAGTAATCAAATACACCAAGTCTTTGGCGGACACTGTGATTGCAGTGAAAGAAGCAGGGGCAGATGCATCTGTTCAGACAGAGCTTTTGAATGACATCAGTGCAAAGCTGGTAGAAGCGAAAAAAGCGCTGTCTACTTTGGAAGACAGAGTGGCAGCTTCCTCTAAGATTGCCACCCAGAAGGAGCTTGCATTCTTCTTTAAGGATGAAGTGGTTGTAGCTATGGAGGCACTCAGAACACCTGTGGATGAGCTGGAGATGCTGGTAGATAAAGAAGTATGGCCGATTCCTACCTACGGTGATTTGATTTTTGAAGTATAGAAATACGGGAAACAAGTGTATTTTGCGCTTACAAGCCTTATGGTGCCATACCCTATGCGGTATGGCACTTTTTTGCGCTAAAGAATTGTTTTTAATTAAATACATATTTTTTTGAATTTAGGGCTTGCAAAATGGAGATACTTCGTGTATACTTCATCAAGTAAACGACATAGGGCTATCGCCAAACGGTAAGGCAACGGACTCTGACTCCGTCATTTCAAGGTTCGAATCCTTGTAGCCCTGCTTAAGGAACTGAGTGATCAGTTCCTTTTTTGTTGCCTGAAAAGCCTATATTTTCAGGATTTCTTAGTCTTTGTGACTCTCTTTTTTGAACGTGTATAAATCAGGAAAAATCAGGAAGATAATTGGAAAACCACCGTGTTTGACGGTGGTTTTTCTGAATGAATGGTAATATGAATGGTAATATGGAACTGATATTACTCGGAGAATAACTCCTTTGCTTTTTGAGAGTGATATTTCTTTTCTTCCTCGGTCATAGGTGCTTCCGGATCGTTTAACGGATGAAGTCCGACGTAATCCATGCCCTTATCGTGACGATTCATATACTCCAAGTGTTCTGCAGGTATCTGCTGGGGGAAGGTATCCATCCAATGAATGAATGCATTTTCAGTTGCAATTAACTCATTTGCTCTTGCGATGGGATCCTTTATCTGGTCACATTTCGCTAAATCTTCCTGGTAAGCCTTGTATCTGTCATGCCAATATCTAAAGTACGTCTGCAAGGTAGCAAAGCTAATAGAGATATTGCCATCCTTGTCCATGGATAATTCACCATTATAGCTGCGAAAGATCTGAAAGATGCGATGCATGGCTGTAACTGAGTCGAATTCTGCGTTTTGCAGCGTTTCCGGATTGACGCCCAAAGCGATTGCTATTTTTTCAATCTTGTCAGGCTTCGGATGCCGATCGCCCACTTCATATGCTCTCATGTAGGATTCGGACACTCCTACCAGGCTGCCCAATTCTTTTAATGTCATCTTACGTTCTTTTCTGAGACGTCGAATATTTTCTCCTAAAGTCATCTGTAACTCCTCTCTGTTTCCCATAGAAACACGTTACTTATGGTGCTTAATAGCATTATACCACATAAAACAGGAAAATCAAGAAAAAAGATATTGACAAACATCAAATGATGTTGTAATATCAGAATACAACAACATCAATTGATGTAGTTCAATACAAAAATGAAATGGAAGGGAGGAATCAGAATGAATCATGTTGTTATGAATGAGGAAATCACGGTATTGACACCGCGTGATCTGGCAGAGGTATTACACATTGGTAGAGATAAAGCCTATGCGTTGATCAAAGCAAGTGGATTTCCGTCTACATGCATTGGAAAGCGTTATTTTGTAACGCAGAAAGCATTGACCGATTGGTTACAACGGAATGAGAACAGAGTGTTTGTTGTCTAGGCACCGCAGAAAGGAAAGGAGATGATGAATTGAACGCAAGAGGACAAGGGTGTTTTGTGCTACGGGCAGATGGTAGTTACCTATATCGAAAGAGTGCAGGGAACAAGGCAGATGGCAAAAGAAAGATACTGTCTGTTGTTGCAAAGTCTAAATCCGCCTGCATCCAGCGAATGAAGGAGAAGGAGGCTGCCTGGTACAGAGAACAGAAAAGGATGGAGATCGGGCTGACAAACACTGTGGAGGAGCTGTGTACAAGGCATTTGGAGTTTCAAATGAAGAACAATGAGTTGAAACCCAAGTCCATTGATCGCAGAGAGGACACCATTAAGAACCAGATTGGGAAATACGTGCTGGGGCATATGCAGGTACATGCTGTTACTCCGGCTGACATCGAGGCACATATCGGTGCCCTGACGAAGCAGGGATTGTCCACTTCCTCAGTGAAAAAGGCATTGGATGTGCTGAATGCAGCGTATGAATGGGCTGTGGTGAGAGGGGACTTGGAGATCAACCCGGTAGCTCAGATCAAGCGAAGTCTGGCAAGGAGATTGTCCAAATTGGAAACTAAAGAAGCTGCAGATGCTGATGTAATCGTTTTGTCAGAGGAAGAACAGGAGCAGTTCCTGGAGGAAACACTGAGAAGGAATGTAAATAACGGTGAATGGAAGTACTCCGGTGGCTTGTATGGAAGATTGCTCCTCCACACGGGAATGCGAATCGGTGAACTGATCAGCCTGCAATGGAAGGACTATGATGAGGAAAACGGTCTGCTGACAATCTGCAAGAGTACATCAATGACTCGCAACAGAGAAAACGATGATAGAAAGTATGTGGCAGTACTTGGCAGTACCAAGAATCAGAAGGCACGAGTGATCCAGCTCTATCCGGAAGCTGTGGAGGATCTGAAAATGATCCGTAGATACCGTCCGGGGAGAGCCGAAGATCTGATCTGCCGAACCAGGAATGGGAAGCCCTATACAGCGACCATGATGGAGCACTGTATGGACACCATTTATAACAAGATGCACTTTGACAACAAGGTGAGCGGACTCCATATCTTTCGGAGAACCTTTGCCACAAGGCTTTATGAAAGCGGAGCAGAGGTAAAAGATATCGCTGCCTACATAGGAGATCTGGAATCTACCACCAGACAGTACTATATTGCGGCACGGAAGAAGATGAAGATAGGAGATACGGTGGGACAGGTGGTTCCGCTCCCGGGAAGTGTACGCCCACAGGTGAGCACGAAAAAAGCCCCCACCGAAGGTGAAGACTTTTAACGCTAAAACGAAGGACAGGCCTTTGTTCTAATAAATCTCGCAAATTCATTATAACAGAGGCCGTCCTGAGTATCAATGATTTTCAGAAAGGATGGATCAAATGTTAGAAAACGAACAAAAAACAGAATTGAAAATGATTAAGATGTCTGAGATCCAGGCACAGGAAGTAAAGTGGCTTTGGTATCCGTTTATTCCCTTCGGGAAACTGACCATTGTTCAGGGAGATCCGGGAGATGGCAAAACAACCATGATCCTGAATCTGGCTGCCCGGCTGTCAAAGGGAGGATGCTTTGAGGAAGGAGCAGGAGTGGTTGAACCTATGAAGGTGATCTATCAGACTGCGGAGGATGGGCTTGCAGATACGGTGAAACCAAGGATTGAAAAGGCAGGTGCGGATTGTGAGCAGATCCTGGTCATAGATGAAAGCGATAAATCACTTTCCATGATCGATGAACGCATTGAAGAGGCACTGAAGACCACCGGAGCCAAGATGCTGATTCTTGATCCGATACAAGCTTATCTGGGAGGCGGAATGGACATGAACCGAGCTAATGAAGCAAGGGAAATGACCAAACGATTAGGAGCCTTGGCGGATAAATATGGATGTGCCATCATCCTGATCGGACATATGAACAAGGCAGCCGGGAACAAAGCAGCCTACCGTGGTATGGGCTCCATTGACTTCTATGCAGTGGCAAGAAGTGTGTTGCTGGTCGGCAGAGTGGAGGGAGAACCAAACGTCAGAGCCATGGTGCAGATCAAAAACAATCTTGCAGAATTTGGACATTCGAAAGCCTTCCGTTTATCGGATGATGGATTTGAGTGGATGGGAGATTATGAGATCACTGCTGACGAAGTCCTGGGCGGAATCACACCGAAGGCAAACAAGCTGGAGAGGGCGAAAGCACTCCTGATTGACCTTGCTGAAACCAGCAACATGATGCAGTCGGAGGAAATCATGGAGATTGCCAAAGAAGAAGACATTTCCAAGCGAACCATGGAAACCGCCAAGAAGGAGCTGGGGATCAGAGCAACAAAAATCAACAACGCCTGGTATTGGGTGTTGAAGGATTTATCTTAAAAAGAAGACCGCAACATTGCAATGTGTATAGGTTTGCAACCTTGCAAGATTGCAAAAGGAAGAATGCAAAAGGTAGACACTTGCGGTGTTGCGGTCTTGAATTGGAGGGAAAAGACGATGAGAAATTTTCAGATATCGGAAAGCTTGTTTGTGGCACTGGTGAAGTATCATGTGCTTGGGATAGAGGATTGTTTACCGGAGATCAAGCAAGCCCTGGAACAAAAATACGAAGCGATCATGAGAAGAGAGCTTTACACGAAATCCAAAACCGCTCTGACCCAAAAGGAGCGGGAGGAAGCCAGAAAGAAATATCTCGATGAAGTAGGCGTGCCGGAATACTTCAGATGGTAATTCTTCCTTGGCTATCCTTTTACGTACCTGTGCAACAGGTGCGTTAGAAACCTTTGATAAGCGAATCGGTTCATTGGGGCACTTACCGATTATGTAGTGCGAAGCACGACAGGCATAATCGGTAACCCCCTAGGGATAATGACACTACGTATCACTATCCGGGGGCTCTCCGAGGGCTCTGCGAGGCGTTTTCGCTGTCATAATGTAATTCATATTCATCACGAAAGGAGACGCATGATTTCATATTCATTACATATTTCCAGCAAAAAGCATGCTCTCACAACAACCAAAAAGGTTGCCGGTGTGAGCAAGCATAATCTCCGCCAATACCAAAGCGAGCAGTACTGCAAGGACAACATCTTCGTACTGCTTGGCGGAGATAACATTCTTGATGATGTAAAGAAATGCTATCATCAAGAATTTGACGCCTGCCTTGCCAAGTACAATGAAGGCAAGCGTCCGGATCGTCGGATCGACGATTATCTAAAATACGTTTCGGAGAACGGAAAGAACGATGTAGCGGTAGAGATGATCATTCAACTGGGTGATGCAGAGTTTTGGAAGGACAAACCATTGCACATGAAGCAGCAGATGGTTCCGATCTTTGAACATCAGCTTGATCAACTGAGGGAGCTTGTGCCGGACTTCAAAATGGTGTCCGCAGTGGTCCATCTGGATGAAAAATCTCCCCATGCACACATTGTGGGTGTTCCGGTCGGAACAGGCTATAAGCGTGGCATGGAAAGACAGGCAGCCAAGACGAAGGTGTTCACCCAAGAGTCGCTGAAATACCTGCAGGAGCAAATGCATATCAATGCTGAGACTGATATGCAGGAACACCCGGAGATCTTCCAAGGGGAAAGCCTAAAGGAGATCGAGAAGGGACGCAACAGTGATTGGTCAAAAGAATACTACATCAGACAGAAGGCAGAACAGCTTGAGGATATGACAGCCAGATTGACGTCTGTCTCAGAGTCTGTGGAAGCAAAGGAAGAGATGCTTGAAAGCTTGAATGAGCAGACCGAGGAGTGTGTGCAGAAGCTTGTTGAAACAGAAGCCCAGAAGGAGTTTATGAGATATGCCTTCCTATCCGAACCCAAGACAGCACTTGGCAAGCTTGTATCAGGAGCATGGAAAAAGTTTAAGCATTGGTGGGATGAGAACCATCGTTCCAAAGTGGAGACCAGAGTCCGGGAGAGCATCTTAAGCCAGCTCAAAGAATTGAAAGAGGAGTCATGGGAAAGGGCAGGAGAACGAGTCAAGACCAGACGAAGGGATGACATCGACAGATAAGCTATTTCTCTATGACGAACAATAACGGGGGCGTGCCACGCCCTCGTTACTAATGTAAGCATTTTGAACTATGAGACTTGTCCATTGGAATTGCAAGTTAATGAAACTGTTCTTGTAATAGTTTGAAGATACTGACCACTCAGAAATTGGTCTGCAGAGGCAGTTGCGTAAGCGATGTTCCCACTTTTGCTTGAGGATGATGATGCAATTACCCATACAGAATTATTATAAGATTGTGCACTCACGGATGAACTGATACATTTTGATGTTCCATTACCATATGTGAATGTACCTGTTACAGTCACGCTCCAAGCTGCTTTGCCCTTTGAATCGTAATATGTAGAGGTTTTGGATTTTGTTAGTGATGAAGAAAGGGTAGAAAATTTAGAGGCTTTCGTAATTTCTTGTATTTCTGTAATAAAGTAACTGCCATCTTCTAAATATTCAATT
>JAILPF010000522.1 GCA_024699575.1 Acetatifactor sp.
CGTTCCCGCCCATCCAATCGTAATGATATTGTATCTGCCGTTTTTATCTGCCACACTCACCATCACAGCAGGCAGTGGATAAAGCATATTCCCCGGCTTCCAAAGTTCCTTTTCCATAGTATGTACCTTATAAGATATGAAAATACACAAGTACCTGAAATGCCAGTCCACCGGCTGCACAAAGCATTGCTACAACAGACAGTACAACCGCCGCGCTGACCTTTCCATTAATTCCATCCATCTCGTCTGTCAGGCTCTCCGTCTGCTTTTTGTTCTCCTCTGAGAGAACCGCCTGAACATTGCGATATACTTTAACACACTCTTTATGTGTTCCGTCATTAATCGCTTCCAATTCTTTATTCAAGTCTTCTTTGAGAGCAGCAATCGTCTCCGCCACATGCGCTTCGAACTCTTTTCTGGATTCATCGTTTGTCTGAATGTTCTCCAGTCTGTTCACTCCCTCATCGGCCAACTTCTGAACCTTGTCCAGACATTCCTTGTAGCCTTCAACTTCTGCCTTCAGTCTGTTCAGTTCTTCTGCATCCGCTGCTGAATTAGCTTTAATCATTTCCTGCGCGGTCAGCTTCTGCGCCAGCTTGTCCATAAAAGTATCCATCCATATTCCTCCGAACATGTTCACCCATTCTCCCCAAATGCGCGTTTACTTAGTCATTCTTTAAAGATTTTAACATTTTTTTCTCCAACTTACAACCCAAAGCTTACCATTGTGCATTTTGTATATAAATATCTTTTTATATTTTCTTCCTTTGCGCAATATTCACTAAAGATTCATACCTCATTCACAATTTGTTCATAATTGATTGATATACTAACAGCATAACAAACAAGGTTTACAGATAATTTTTTCATAATAGCCCAGGCGCTGCGAGGTGTCTGGGCACTCCTCATTTTTAGGAATATGATACCTCCGGCAAAAGAACAAAATTACAGCCTTACTTCAGGTGTTCCAATACTTGAAGTAAGGCCTTTTATCGCCATTCATTTATCTTGTCTTTTCTTTACAAACCAATTGCCTTTTTCTCCTGCTCCAGTTCATTGCTCTTACTGATAGCAAGAATCTCTTCATTAAGTGAAAGCATTCTGGCATCCAAATCCGATACCATCTTGGCGCATTCCACCAGTTCCGTACGGATATGCTCCGGTGCATCTCCCTCAAATTTATAGTGAATCTTATGCTCTAAGCTTGCCCAGAAATCCATGGCAACTGTTCTTATCTGTATCTCCACTTTGGTGTCCACGATTCGGTCAGACAGATAAACCGGCACGGTTACAATCATATGATAGCTTTTGTATCCGCTGGCCTTGGGATATGTAATGTAATCCTTTACGCCGATTACTTTAATATCCCGCTGTTCGCTGATCATCTCTGCGATTCGATAGATATCGGAAGTAAACGAACAGATGATACGTATGCCCGCGATGTCATTGATATATTTAACCATGTTGTCAATCGTAGACTCATATCCGTTTCGCTTTAATTTCTTGACGATACTTTCAGGCGTCTTAATACGCGCTTTGATGTGCTCGATAGGATTGTACTGATGAACATGTTGAAATTCATCGTTCAATATTGCCATCTTAGTCTCAACCTGACGAAGAGCTGCATTGTAAATCAGAGTAACCTCTTTCCAGCTGTCAATTCCTTCGCCGTAATCCAGCTTCAGTTCCATCTTAACTCCTTTATAATTACAGTTATTTGTCTCTGTATATGTAGTATACCATAAAACATCAGATGAATGTATATATTTCACAAAAATTTAATCCTTTATTAAAAAATTTTGTCACCTTTATATTTATATTCGGCGATTAAATTTTTAGAACACTCTTGTAATTCTCTCCTGACAACGTTAAACTGTACACTATATATATTGAAATATCCGATTTGCTATTAATATGTTCAAAGTGAGGAAGTTATGTTTCGTTTGTGGATTAAAGAATGGAAAAACAATCATATGATAAAAGACACTGTCTTCGAGGATGACAGCGAAGATACACGGACCCACAAAATTTTCCGCGGGCTGGAGAAAGCCTGCTATGAATTTGACCTCAGTAAACCTATCTGGCTGGACAACACCGTCGCAGAGTTCAAGCGCCACTCTAAAGCACGTTTCACTCAGGATTGTTTCATCGAACAAATTGAATTTGATTATTTGGAGATTCAGGTTATCGAGGAAGATTAAGCAGCTTAGGACTATGTAGCAAAGCCCCGGAGACACTTCCGGGGCTTTTTTCATGCCAGTAAAGCTTATTCAGCTAATCTTATTCGTCATATCCGTTGGGATTATTCTTCTGCCATCTCCAGGAATCGGCACACATTTCTTTGATGCCGTATTTTGCCACCCAGCCCAGCTCTTCCTTTGCCTTGGTTGCATCCGCATAGTTGATGGCGATATCGCCTGCACGGCGGGGCTTAATAACGTAGGGGATTTTCACTCCGGTAGCAGCTTCAAAGTTCTTGACGATGTCAAGCACACTGTAACCGGTTCCGGTTCCCAGATTATAAATCTTAAGTCCTGCTTTCTCTTCAATCTTCTTCAATGCTTTGACATGTCCGTCTGCCAAATCCACTACATGGATATAGTCGCGAACGCCGGTTCCGTCCGGGGTATCATAGTCATCTCCGAAAATACCAAGCTCTTTCAGCTTTCCAACCGCAACCTGAGTGATGTACGGCATCAGGTTGTTGGGGATACCATTGGGGTTCTCTCCGATGGTTCCGCTCGGATGCGCTCCGATGGGATTGAAGTAACGAAGCAGAATCACATTCCACTCCGGATCTGCTTTCTGAATATCGCTCAGAATCTGCTCCAGCATGGACTTCGTCCAGCCATAAGGGTTGGTGCATACTCCCTTGGGGCATTCCTCGGTTACAGGGATGGTAGTAGGGTCTCCATAAACTGTGGAGCTGGATGAGAAAATGATGTTCTTTACACCATGTTTTCTCATTACGTCCACCAGTGTCAAAGTACCTGCCACATTGTTCTCATAGTATTCCCAAGGCTTCTTCACAGATTCTCCGACTGCTTTCAGTCCTGCAAAATGAATGACTGCATCCACCTTTTCCTTGGAAAAAATGTTTTCCAGGGCTTCGCGGTCACAGATGTCCGCTTTATAAAAAGGAACCTTTTTCCCTGTGATTGCTGCTACACGTTCCAGAGATTTCTCACTGGAATTGCTCAAATTATCCAACACTACTACATCGTAGCCTGCCTGCTGTAATTCTACAACGGTGTGGCTACCGATAAATCCGGCACCGCCGGTCACCAAAATACGCATAAGCTTCTCCTGCCTTTCTGTTACGGTTATGTTTCCGTTACAAAAATATTACTCCGAAATCCCGGAAAACATCAACTCATATATGTTGCAAAAATCTGTCAATTTGTTAAGTCGCCTTCTACAGTTCTACGCCGTTTTTCTGAAGAAGCGCCCTGGCACTTTCCACAGAATCTACACCGGTCTTATTTTTGATGGGGGCAAACTCTTTCTCACGAACTACCTCGAAAGGAAGGCAGCTGTCCATCTCATGAATCATGTCAAGTACCAGCTGTTCAAATTTGTAGCCGTTTGCTTCCTCAGGCTTCACAAGCTCGCCCTGTTCGTTTAAGTAGGGAATCTTCTTCTCCACGATATGCAGCTGCAGTTTGTTGTCCATGATTTCTTCCAAATCTTTTACACGGAACAGATAGTTTAAAATCACTCCGAAATTGTATGCGGGATCACCCTTTGCATCCTTGGCATTCATCATTTCATCGGTAAGTTCATAGTATTCCACGATGGAGGGCTTGCCATCCTCCAGACACATGACACCCACTTTTTCGTCCGGAGCACTTTTGCGTACTACCTTGGAGCCTACTGCGCAGTCACGCTCGATAACCGCCCCAACAAAGCAAGGGTCTGCAATCTTCTGTAACACGTTGTCCACAGCAAACACATTCAGCCATTCAATCCCTTGTGTGTGAAGCTTATCAAGCAGTCCGGCTTTCGCCATGGAGCTGAACCACCCGCCGTTTCCGTTGGGGGAAGTGGAAAGTTTACCCTTTTCTTCCAGATAAATCTTACCCTCATAGTCGCATGCAGCAGCCATATCCTGCTGAAAGAAGGTGACATATTCCTCTTTGTATCCAAAGAATTTATGCTCTTTCAAAAACCGGACGGTGGCATCATTGTTCTTATCACTGGTCATGATAAACAAAGGAATCCACGCTTCCGCCTTGCGAACCACGTCCATCAAATTATTGACCAGGCACTCAAAAATATATAACTCTCTCGTAAGTCCTACATTGTACATTCCTTTGGGGTCATCCGAGCCAAGACGGGTTCCCATTCCGCCTGCCAAAAGAACCGCGCCGACTTTTCCTGCACGGATTGCATCTGTACCGACTTTCACAAACTGCTCTCTGTTTTTCTCTATCTCGCTGATTTCCATTGCCGCAAGCGGTGTAATCTCACCTTTTTTGGCAATTTCATCTCTGTGCTTACAGACTTCCAGAATCGACATATCCACGTCGTCTATCTGGGCGAGTAGCGCCTGCTTTTCTTCCTCCGAGAGCTGCTCATAGTATTTCAGCAGGTGTTCCTGTCCATAGGACTCCAATTTTGCTTTTGCTTGTTCTAAATTCATAACCTACTCTCCTCAATTATTGTCTCTTTCAGACTTTACCAGTATACCGCAAAGAATTATTTTGCGCAACGAAGTACTTTCTTAAGAATGTTTTAAGATTCCTTAAAAATCAAAGGTCTAAATCCGCAAAAAAATCTGTTTTTTCCATGTTCTCCGACTTATGTCTCAGAAGAAACGCCCGAAGTGCCGGATGTTCCTCCCCCGCCCGGGACAAAAGTTCTTCGAAATTCTTTTCATTAATACAGCCCAGCTTTGCAAACAGATTATGGTATGCGCTGTCATCCGGATGCTCCTTCAGCAGCACCTGCCACGTTTCGTCGGATACCCCGCCCAATGTATGCTCTCGCAGATATGTTTCAAGCTGTTCCCTGATATTATCTTCCAGTCCACTGGCATGTAGCAATCTGGTGTACAGGAGTCTCACTTTTTGCATGCGTTTCCCGTGCACAAAAGCAGTCACATCCGTACTTCCGTAATCCTCTTCACCACAGAGAATCTGCTTGGAATATCCGTCCATATCATCACTGTCCAGAATCGTCAGCATCCTGGCATCCCATTTGGCAAGCCATTCGTCACTGCCTGCTTCCATCAGATTCAAAAGATATGGTGCGTCAGCCTGCACTACTGCTGCCGCAAGCAGGACCGATGTATCTTCATCCGCATCCGCCACACGGATGCTGCGAAGTCTCCCACATTCCAAAAACACCGCTTTTCCAAGCTCCACATTTCTATGCGGAATCTGAATAACCTCCAGCTTGTCGCAGTGGGCAAACGCCCAGTCGCCCACAGACCGTACCGTGCCGGACAGAATGACCTTCTTTAACTGTTTTCTGCTTAAAAATGCCTTTTTTTCAATTGCAGTCACAGGATATTCTTCTATTCTGTTGGGGATGATAAGCTCCGCGCTGTTCGCCGCCTGTCCTACGATGCAGACTTCCTTTCCATGCACTTCGTAGGACAGACTCTGACCATTTTCTTCCCACAGTCCCTTTGTGCCCTGCGTCATAATTCCAGCTCTCCAATCTCTTTCATAAGAGTCACACTGCGCTCACCCAGAAGCATTTTTTCGCTGTGTTTCTGATAATCCGGGCTACCAAAGGAGGCGATGAATCTCGCTCCGTAAGTGTTTACCGTAAGCTCTGTCACCAGAATAAGAAGTTCATTCCCTTCTCCCATAGCGTTCTCCACAAATGCAAATAGCTGATGCAATTCTCCTTGCGTCGTTGTCACCTGCTCCTTTAAGACGGCTACCTGTTCCTGATAGGCGTTCTTCAGCTGTTCAAAAGAACCCTTTCCATCCTCGAGGAAACGCAGAATCTTCTTGCGTTTGCGCCTGTCTGCCGTTGAGAGAGCATTGGCCTCCTTCAAAGAATGGTACTGTTTTCTCTGACCCTCTGTCAACAAATCCACTCGTTCCTTGACCGCTGCCTCATCACCGTTTTCCGCAAGAGCCTTAACGCTGCCAAGCATCGGTTTCAGAGTCGTAAGAATGTCTGCCTGCTCGCAGGTCTCCTGCAGATTTGTCTCCACGCGATCCATCAGCATTCCCAGCAGGGAAAGCCTCTCATCGAAAGCTGCGTTTCTGGCCCTCTCAACCATTTGTCCGGAAGCTTTTCCCAAGAGAATTTCCTCCACAGGGTAGTCTTTCTTATACTTACAATATAAATCATAATAAGCTGTAAATTCTTTAACCACTCTCTCATTTCTAAGGTACTGTCCCACCAGTGTCTCGTCCACCGCAAGGCCGTCTTCCTCATACAGATACAGAATTTCCGACAAGTCTTCCCAGCCTCTGGCAGTCACATAGCTCTTTCCTCTGGTAGTCATCTCCATCACATAGAAATGGTCTTTTTTTAGTTCCAGATAGTTGAGAATCGCATGGTGCAGATGACGCTCTCCGGCGTATTCTTTCCACACTCCGTAGTCTGCTTCCACCTCCAGCACCTTCAGACGGTCATAGGTAACCACGTCAAATTCCCGGACAGACTTATTGTATTCCGGCGGATTTCCCGCTGTTACAACCACCCATCCGTCGGGCACGGTATGCCTTCCGAACACTTTATACTGCAAAAATTGCAACATGGAAGGTGCAAGCGTCTCAGACACACAGTTGATTTCATCCAGAAAGAGGATTCCCTCCTTCATACCGCTGGATTCCATAGTGTCGTAAATGGAAGCAATGATTTCACTCATGGTGTACTCCGACACGCTCACGGTCTCCCCGCCATAGGTTTTCTGCGTGATAAAAGGCAGACCCAGTGCAGACTGTCTGGTGTGATGCGTCATAGAGTAGGACACAAGTCCGATTTCAAGCTCCTGCGCAATCTGTTCCATAATCGCAGTCTTGCCGATACCCGGTGCGCCCAAAAGGAAAATGGGACGTTGTCTGACTACCGGAATGCGGTACTCACCAAACTCATCTTTTTTCAAATATAGTTGTACAGTATCCTTGATATAATTCTTCGCTTCTTTAATGTTCATGTTCCAATTCCTCCGGTTCCAAAATCACTTTCATGCTCCATGGCGGCACAGCCCCTCTATTGTCATCCTCATCCAAAAATGCAAAAATCACATCATAATCCGGCATATGCTCCGGATAAATTCCATACCCATCCGTAAAATAAATTAACCCTTTTAAGTTCTCAAATTCACCCTGTTTTTTTAATTCTTCCACATGGTCAAATACGGGGCGGAAATCCGTGGAGCCAAAGCCGGTAAGCTTCCCGTATTTCATAAACTGTTCAAAGTCGTCATCACTGGTAACTTTTGTATCATTCTGCACCTGATTGTCACACTGAATAATATGAATATTGACTTTATGAAAAAAGTTCTCCGAAGACTTTAACAGGGAGTAGGTCTTACGTAGAAACTGTCTGACGATCTCACCTCTACAGGATGCAGAGGTGTCAATGGCGATGACAAACTCCCTCACCTTCTTGCTCTCCTTGTATTCCAAAGGTTCAATCAGCGGCAGGTTCCCATAATGCTCTAAGCCATAGTTATAATA
>JAILPF010000416.1 GCA_024699575.1 Acetatifactor sp.
CACATCATTAAAAATACTCAAATGTTGAATAATCAACACCAGCATATAAATTGTTGAAAAACCGGAGGAACAAAACATGGATAGAAGAATCGAAAAAACAAGACAGTTAATCATGGATACTTTTATGGAACTCATGAAAGAAAAAGGATTTGAAAAACTGACAATACGGGATATTGCAGAACGGGCAAATATCAACCGCGGGACGGTCTATCTGCACTATATAGACAAATATGATCTGTTGGACAAATGTATTGATAACTATGTGAATGAATTGTTGGTACATTGTCAGGGTGAAGGTCCCATCCGCTTACACACCAACGCTTTGCTGGACGTATTCTCTTACTTAGGGAAACATCTCTCCCTCTATCAGCTGTTACTTAAAAATGATAGTTCCGGACTGTTTCACTCTAAGTTTTACTCCGTCATGGCGCAACAGGTGGAAGTTGCCATCGGCTTAATGCCAAGGGAGCTTGCACAATCCAAAGAGGTAACCACCGAGTTTCTGGTAAATGGATTCCTGGGGGTGATGGAATGGTGGTTAAGCCACTCCATGCCCTATACCCCTCAGGAAATCACCAATCAGCTTCTCGCATTCTTAAATCCGTATATCAGGAATCTTGCCGACTGATTGATACATCAGTACTATACCGTATCCAGGAATTCAAAGGTTTTTTTCATGGTCTCCACAGACTCCGGAAGGTTAGGGAAAATGGGATATGCATGAATCAAGTCATGTCCCACATGAAGCTCTGCCCTGACACCTGCCTGCTTCATTTTTTCGTACAGAACCCTGGAATCATCATAGAGCGCCTCCGAATCCGATACAGCAATAAAGGTGGGAGGCAAACCTCTAAAATCCGCAAAATACGGAGAAATATACGGATGCCTGCTACGTTCTTCCGCATCCGGTCCATTGCCAAACAAATGCTCTAAGTCATTCGATGCAACTGCATCCCCAAGCATATAGTCCGTCTTTGCATTTTCCGTATGAGACGGTAAATGTAGCGTCGTGTGAGTAATACTACAGGAATATACCACCGCAGCTCTCGGCAGAGGAATATTATGGTCACGCATATACAGTAACGATGCCAGTACAAGTGATCCTCCCGCACTTTCCCCTGCAAGTACAATTTTCCAGGGTGCATATCCCTTTCCAAGAAGCGCTTCATAGGCAGCAACACAGTCTTCAAGTGCTGCCGGCCATTTATTCTCCGGTGCCAATCTGTAATTGTTTGCAACTACATTGCTGCCATACTTGTCGACAATTTCAAACGTAATCTCACGCCTCTCCTGAGCAGCACCCGTCTGAAATCCACCGCCGTGGATATACATAATAAGTAGCCCGGTATTTCCCGGTTTTTCAATGAGCTCCGCGTAGTTTCCTCTAAGATTCAGCTCTTTTAATGTAACTCCCTTTGGGAGAGGTGGTTTTGGGCGGTTTTTCCCCTCCTCACGTTCCTTTAAATATCCGCCATCGCCTTTCGGCATATTCTTAAACATCTCATTGAGAGCTCTCGCTTCTTCACTTGGCATTTCTTTTCTCCTATATTTCTCTTAATATTCAGCACGTTCCATAGCCAGTTCGAAATCTTTGGTATCGCCAAACACTTCGTTGGAATACGGATTCTTGCCAAGCTTGACAGATCTCTTAATAATCTCTGTCAGGCATACTACATTAATAGCGATTGCAAGGACAGCAACAAATCCCTGCATTCTTGGATCCGCTGTAATACCCATGCCTGCAATGGTATCGCCAACCTGTGCGGTCTTTCCCGCGCCGGAATTATAAAGGGCTATCGCTTTCTCATAGAGATCCATCGTTGTCACGCCGGCTTCGGTTGCTCCACCATAGACTGTCGGTAAAGCTGCTGCGAATCTGCTGCTCAACTGGAATGCGGGAACAACCTGAGCCCACATGCACCAGATCGCCAGTGTGTTGGCACGATTCTGAATCCACGCTCCCTTGTTCCAAAATGCATTTGCAAAAGTAGGTGCAAGCAAAAGTGCCACACCACAATACCATGTATGGGTAGGAAGATTTAAGTATGTATATTCAAAGTTCCAGACATCATAAGCAAGGATGAACCAGATTGTCATATCCGGCCAGATCATATCTGCATGATTTTTATCTCTGGATGTATAGAGATGTACGCATCCGGTCATACAGAAAATGTTAATCAGCCCGGCAAGTGCATTGACAACATTCCACCATCCGCCATAGATAAAGACACCTTCATTGGATGCCCACCAGGCACCCTTTAGGTTGCCGGAAATGGAAATCGCCGCAAAAGCAGATTCCATGTCGGAAACATTTGCAATCATAATATTGGCAGCTACAATAAACCAGGGGAACCAGGCAAACCATTTTTCCTTACCGATGCCCCATTTATACTTAATCATCATGAATCCAACGCAGCCGATATCTGCCGCATACAGCTTGAAGTAATGGAACCACCCATCCATATATGCCACGGTCGGGTTGGCCTTACCGCCAAACATTCCAAGATGCGCAAGGATGAAATACACCGTAAGAACACAGGGAATTACAACGAAAACAATCATTCCGCCTGCTTTTGTCCGACGACCGATTTCATTCATTAAAATCAGTCCGCAGAACACTAGAACCCATCCAATCAGTTGCATAGCCGCATGGTCACTGTACAATTGAAACAGCATAATAGTTCCCCCTTTTCATTATTTGATTTTGTATTGTAGTGCTGAATACTATTTTATCACAAAGCCTGAAGCCTTGCAAACATCCTCATCGCCCCATGCTATGAGCCTTCTGCAATTCGAAGAAATGTTTGATTTTGTTGTTCAATGTCTCCCTGTCAATGCTTTTAAGCAGATAGTCGACCGGCTTCAATTCCACAGCGCGCATCACACTTGCACGGTCCTGCTGTCCCGTCAAAAACATCACAGGAATCTCATTTGACTCGCTGTCACTCTTAAGCATTTCATAAATCTGAGGACCATCCGTTACCGGCATTTCAAAATCGAGAAGCACAAGGTCCGCACGATTCATTGTCAGCCAGCGTATCGCTTTGATTCCGGAGTTCACCATTTCAACCCGATAGTTATCCTTAAGCCACTCTCTGACCATCTGCATGTACGCCACGTCATCGTCCACAATCAAAATCGTTTTTTTGTTCTTTTGCGTAAGCTTACTCGACATATATGCTGCGACCATATCCAAAAAACTGTTCATACCCAGCGGACGCCCAAACCAGCCTGTAATGCATGACTCCGGAATGATATTCTCTACCAGCTCGTACTCAACTTTTCCGCCGACAAGAATCAGACCTTTTTCCTGCTCCATACATAAATCTTTTAAATAAACCAAGAAGGGAACATCTTCAAAAACGTCATCATCCATGTAATAAACAATCAGCACACTTTCGTCTTCAACAGTTTTCAGTGATTCTATATCTGCATGGGCAAAGATTCCTTCATATCCAATCTCTTTGAGTTTTAGTTCCAGCCCTCGCACTGAAAAACTCTCCTTTGAACTAACGATTACTACCTTTTTGTTTCTCATAGTTCCCTCCGTTATCTCTCTCTCACAAGTTCCAGTATACCATCATAATCCAATTTCATAAATCGTTTTTTTATATCGGAAAATCTTTCTTTATCTTTGTCCGGCAATGTGTAAGTCTGTAAGGAATCCAACACCATTTCCACAAGTGTATAATCTTCCGCTTTCGCATACTCTTCCAGCGCAAGAAATGCATCATTCAATTCCTCTTTTGCAATCTCCATTGCTCCATCTGTCACCAAATGCTCTTTCAAAAACAGTCTGACCTTACGATAATCATTCATGAACGACTCATGAACTTTTTTGATATAATCCCAGTCTCCGTCCGTTCCGGCTTTTTCCATGTACTGAGCCTGTCTGGAAAGCTCCATGGCTCCGATGACGCGCGATGTGCTTTTCAGCCCATGTGCCTTGATGCCATAGGTGCTGATATCTCTGGTTCGATAGGCTTCTTCAAAAATATTGAGATTCTCCTCGACATGTGCGTAAAAAATCTCTATCGCTGACAGATATGCCTCCACCGTGATACAATTTTCCAGTGCAACAGCTGTATCCAGCAAAGAGTTTTGAAGCAACCACTCCGGAAGCTTCTTCCTCTCCACATCAGTTTTGTCTTCCTCTATACCGTTCGCATTGTTCTCTGCCTGCACCGGAGAGTCTATCCCCACACTCTCAAATATCTCATCCAGTTTCTTTTTCAGGGCATCAGCCTTCACCGGTTTTGAGAGAGACTCTTCGTTTTCCTCTCCTCCCGTCATGAAAAGAAACGGAATATGCACTCCCGTATCTTTTTGCAGAACATCACGCAATTCATAGCCTGACATCCCGGGCATCTTCACATCTGACAGAACCAAATCCGGTTTTTCTTTTGTATACAGTTCCACAGCTTCTGCTCCTGAAGAAGCCTGAACAGTCTCATAGGAATCCTTCAGTGCACGCACTGCAAGTTTGAGCATCATGGGCTCATCATCCACTACCAATATCTTTTTCATTTACACCGCTTCCTCCAGCATGTCTTTTATGGCATCCGCGATTCGTCTACAGTCTTCCAGCAGCCTGCTATGATGATCTTTAATGTAATTTATGTCGCCATTTTCTGCTGCTTTCTCCAAAGCCTGCGCCAGTCTGAACGCCGCAGTCGCTCCCAGCGTCTTGACATTGCTTTTCATTCCATGTACAAGTATCTCATACTCATGCCAATTTTCGCTCTCAAAAAAGGCATTGATACTTTTTTCTTTTTCTTCAAAAGACGATGCATAATCGCTGAGTAATTCCATGTAGAACTCCTCATCCTGTCCACAGTAGTCCAGTCCGATAGAGACATCAATCCCCAGCTTTGTCAATCTCGTCTTGACATCTGTCGTTTGAACGTTCCGCGCCTCAGAACTATTCCCGCTGTTTTCATCTTCCGGGCTGAATTCCAGGATTTCGCTATCCTCCAACTCTGTAGATATTTCGACAACAGCCTTGGGATATGCTTCCTGCGGAAGATATTTTTTCAGTCTGTCCACAAGCTGTCTGACCTCAATCGGCTTGGACAGATAGTCTGTAAATCCTGCTTCCAGATAAATTTCTCTTGCTCCCACCACAGCATTAGCTGTAAGAGCAATCACAGCAGTCTGCTCCGGAACCATTCCTTCGTTTTTCAATCTGTTCAATGTTTCTATACCATCCAGCTCAGGCATCATATGATCCAAAAACACAATATCATAAACATGCTGTCTCATGACTTCTATAGCTTCTCTGCCGGAGGAGACCATATCCGGCTTAACCCCGCAAAGACGGAGCAGATTTCTCGCAACTTTTAAATTCATATCATTGTCGTCGACAAGCAATATCTTAGCGTTTGGTGCATATATTACATCTTCCGTTTCCTTTGGTTTATCAATCGTTTTTATTCTTGCACGATAATCACCGATTGGGGTATTATCGGAAATCTGCTGTTCAATAGTAAACCAGAAAACAGATCCTTCTCCGTATGTACTCTGCACATGAAGCTGGCTGCCCATCATATCAAGAAGTTTTTTCACAATCGATATTCCAAGGCCTGTTCCCTCAATATTATGGTTGCGAATCTCTTCCAGCCTTTCAAAGGATTCAAACAATTTTCCGGTATCTTCCTCTTTAATTCCGATACCGGTATCCTTGACCGCCACTCGGACAGCTACATTTTGTTCTGTCCGATGTTCCACATGCATCAAAAGAGTGATTGACCCTTTTTCCGTATATTTCACAGCATTCGTAAGCAGATTCATAATGACCTGAGAAACTCTCACATTATCGCCAATCAACCCGCACGGCAGAGTCTCATCCACCTCAAGAATCAGCGCCAGACCTTTGCCCTCGGCGCGTTGTACAATTGTATGATACAGATTATTAATAAGGGAAATCGTATCGTACTCAACCGGCACGATATCCATCTTCCCATCCTCTATTTTTGAAAAATCCAGAATGCTGTTGATCAGAGAGAGCAAAGTATTTCCCGCAGAATCAATATTTTCGGCATATTCCAGAATATCCTCGTTTTTCGCTTCTCTGAGAATCATCTCATTCATACCCAAAACAGCATTGATAGGTGTCCTTATTTCATGGGACATCTGCGCAAGGAAATCAGACTTTGCACGGCTGGCTTCGCCGGCCAGTTTCACAAGCCTCTCCTGCTCCTTATTCATTTCGGAGAGTTCTTCCAGCTTATCTCTATATACCTTGTTCTGGAATCGCACAATGATACCGGAAATCACTGCAGTAATCAGAATACTTTGTACCACATCTACATACATAGCTCTACGTTCCAGGCCTAAAACGAGCTGTGGATTGTAATAGGTATGGATAAAGCAAAAGAGTGTCAAGGCAATCTGCAGGGCAAGCAATATATAACAAAGTACCCCCTCGATCAACAGAAAGTTAAAAATAATACCGAGAATATACCAATAGCCCATACCGCCATACAGACCGCCGTCCGTGTAAAACATCACAGGGAACAGTACCAGCGATATCGCGGATACTATCGTAAATGCGGCCAGATTCACCTGGTTCCTTTGATTTGCCAGGTAATATGCAAAGACAACAATCAGAATTGACGCAAAAATTGCCACAATCTGCACCTTCGGCAAATCAATAAAAATGGAAACCGATACAGCAAATACTCCTGCAAAAAAACCACCGACATCCACAATATTAAAAATAATTTTCCGGATGTCTCCCTCTATTCGCTTCGATTTGAGCAATGCTAACAACTCTTTCATTCGTCACTCTGCGCCTTTTCTTCTTTCAACCTATATTCAGTATCCTCGGCCATCATTTGAAGCATAATCTTTGCCATCCTTGGATCAAACTGTGTACCCACTCCTCTTTCAAGCTCTTCACGGACATTCTCCTGTGGCATAGGATCACGATAGCTCCGGTAGCTGGTCATGACATCATAGGCATCTGCCACCGCAATGATTCTCGCTTCTTCCGGGATTTCCTCTCCGGTCAGTCCGTCCGGATAACCGGTTCCATCATACCTTTCATGATGCCATCTGGCTCCGTCCGCAAGGGAAGGCATTTCCTTGATTTTACCCAGAATAATCGCTCCCATAATCGTATGTGTTTTCACATTGTCATATTCCTCATCTGTAAGCTTAGCCGGTTTATTGATAACAAGATCAGGAACACCGATTTTTCCAACATCATGCAAAAGAGCCATCATATAAATATTTTCCAGCCGTTTTCCCTCATATCCGGCACGTCTTGCAATTTCCCTGGCATACTGCGCCACGCGGCTTGAATGTCCTTTCGTGTACGCATCCTTGGCATCAATCGCTGAAGTAAGCGCTGACACGACATGCAAAAACAGCTGTTCATTATCTTTTGTCTTTTTTTCAACCTCATCTGCAAGATTCCTTTGGAGATGATCCAGGTCAATCGTATGGCGCACTCGAATTGTCAATATTTCAGGGGCGAACGGTTTTTTGATAAAATCCATTGCTCCAAGAGACAATCCCTTTGCCTCTGTCTCTTCCTTCTCATCAGCTGTAAGAAAGATAACAGGAACTTGCTTTACTTTATCAATTTTACGCAATGCCTCCAGCGTTTGAAAGCCGTCCATTCCGGGCATCTTGATATCAAGAAGTATCAAATCCGGAACTTCTTTATCCTGCAGATAATCCAAAAGAGCCTGCCCTGATTTCATGGCTGTTACTCTCATATGTGCCTTACTTAAAATGTGCCCGGCCATTTTAAGATTTGTTTCATCATCATCCACCACAATTACCCAATCCGCCATATTTTCTCCTCTGATTTTATATTATGTTCATACAATATCTTGTGTTTTTCTTCTCAACAAGCACATTATACGACATATCTTTTTTTGAATCAACCTATCATCCCTTACGCTTTAATCAGTTCGTACTCCCTTGTGCCGATTCCAATTTTTTCTGCATGCTCCAAGGTTTCCTTCCAGCGCACATTCGGGTTGGAATCAAAGAAGTGATCATTGTAGCGATACCATCCTGGTTTCGCCAGATTATCGCCCAACTGCGAATTGCGTATCGGTGTCGATTGCAGACAGGCATCCGCACATGCCTGATCAAGCGCCACCGGGTCGAAGGCTGCAAACATTCCTATATTCGGGAGAATCGGTGCATCATTTTCTGAATGACAGTCACAGTTGGGAGAAACATCCACAATCAGACTGATGTGGAAATTGGGGCGTCCATCCAGAACCGCCTTGGAGTACTCCGCAATCTTGCATCCGAGAACTTCATTTGCATTATCGTTCGGATTGGCGATTGCATCAAAGGCACAGGAGCCGATACAACGACCACAGCCTTTACAAAGTTCCTCGTTGATAACTGCTTTTCCGGTATCGTAGGAGATGGCATCTGAGCCACATTCTCTTCCACATCTCTTACAGTTCTTACAAAGTTCAGGATTAACCACCGGTTTTCCGTGATTGTGCTGATGCATTTTGCCTGCGCGGCTTCCGCATCCCATACCGATATTTTTCAAGGCTCCGCCAAATCCTGTACACTCATGTCCTTTAAAATGGTTTAGGGAAATAAACACATCCGCATCCATCACAGCTCTGCCTATGTATGCCTCTTTACAATATTCTCCCCCTTCGATTGGCACAGTAATATCATCCGTTCCCCTCAGTCCATCGCCTATAATGATATGGCATCCTGTCGTAGTCTCGTTAAAACCATTCTCCTGCGCGCAGGACAGATGGTCGAGAGCATTCTTTCTGGAGCCGGGATATAAGGTATTGCAATCTGTCAGGAAGGGTTTCCCTCCGACCTCCTTAATCAAATCGGCAACCGCTTTAGCATAATTAGGTCTTAAATACGCAATATTGCCCAGCTCACCAAAATGAATTTTTATTGCCACAAACTTGTTATCCATATCTATCGTCTGCAAGCCGGCCTTTTTACAAAGTCTCTTTAGTTTTTCCGGCAATCCCACACCTGCAGTCGTTCTGAAATCCGTATAATAAACTTTTGATTTTTCCATGTGCCCTCTCCTTGCTTATTGATATTTATTACTCCATCCATTTCTTGAAAACGGTCTCTAAGCTGCCAACTTCAACAGGCTTAGAAAGATAATCGTCAAATCCTGCAGCAAGATATACTTCCTCTACGTGTTCACCTGCTGTGGCAGTCAATGCAATCACTCTGGTCGATTCGGGTACCAGCTTGTCATTCCTGATGATTTTCAAAGTTTCCAGCCCATCCATTTCCGGCATCTTGTGATCCAGGAACACGAAATCAAAGGAGGATTTCTTGATGGTCTCAATTGCTTCATAACCGGATTCCACCAAAACCGGCGTAATCCCAAACAATCCCAAAAGTTTATTAATTACTTTCAGGTTCATCCTGTCATCATCCGCCACCAGAACCTTCGCCTGTGGAAGTGATAAAGATGCCTCTGCTTTCTGCCGCTTATGCACAGATTCCTTCCACTTCGCCTCAAAATCCCCCATAGGCTCCCAGGATACCACCTTCTGCCTGAGCACAAAAAAGAAGTCCGATCCCTTACCATACTCACTGGACACTTGTAGCTTGCTGCCCATCATATGCAGTAAATCGGAAGCAATACTTATGCCCAAACCGGTTCCTTCCACGTTGCGATTTTTTTCTTCATCTATCCGTTCAAAAGCTGCAAAAAGTTCCTGAATATCCTCTTTTCTGATACCGATACCGGTATCCTTCACCGATAGATATAAATCGATATTTTCCTCATCTGCTTTCTCACAATGTGCTTCCAGAGTAACGCTACCCTCATCCGTATATTTTACTGCATTCGTGAGAATATTCGTCACAACCTGTTTGATACGCAACTCATCGCCAAACAAGAAAGCAGGTATGTTTTCATCTACATTTGTAATCAAGGAAAGCCCTTTTTCTCTCGCTCTCCCCTCTGTCATAACCACCAAGTCATGAAACAATCTGGCACTCTCATATTTTGCGGGAAGAATCTCCATTTTTCCTGCGCCGATTTTGGAGAAATCCAGAATGTCATTAATCAGATTCAACAATGTTGTTCCTGCTGTTTTAATATTCTGAGCATATTCCAAAGTTCTGTCTTCTCTGCTTTCCCTGAGTATCATGTTGTCCATCCCAAGCACAGCGTTGATAGGAGTTCGTATCTCATGACTCACAGAAGAGAAAAACACCGTCTGCGCCGCAGAAAGCTTTTCGATTTCATCCCTCTGTTCTTCCGTCTTGATAATCTTGCCGGCAAGATTGCTTTTTACATACAAAAGGCTCAGTCCAAGTGCAAGCTGAAATGTGCAGTAAATCACCATGTTAATCACTAATCCGATTCCATTCGGTGTATGTAACGCAATGGAAATCATCGATATATCCGCAATAATTGCCATAATTCCGTAGAATGTAGGATCAAGATAAAAACATAGTGGAATGGATAGTGAAAATGTCATGAATACCGTGGGATCAACCGTTCCAAGCACCATATAATCATTGTAGGAAGTTCCCACTGCCCAAGCAAAAAAGAATACTGCTGCAATCGGATTTACATAATTCAGAAGCTTATATCGTTTTTCGAAAGCTTGTTTCACATACAGTGTGATGACAATATAGGCCAGCACCACAATCAGCAGTGCCAGATAAAATCCGCGATATCTCCACAAATAATCTCCATACAATGGCTGATTGATAAGCGTCATAAGAAGCATCATTATTTCAATTACAGCCACAATACTCATCGCAAAAATAGAGGTATTCGCCGATGCCTGATATGTCCTCATCAATATTTTGTCTTTGATTCGATTTTCTTTTACGTCCATTTTCCCACCCTAATCTTAATAAAAACTAAACAACATACATCAGAAAACATTGTATCATTTAAACAGCACTCATACCAGCAAAATTTTCATATATTGCGGCAAAATAACTGTCATGTTATCATAAAGCAAACAAGGATTGAGGGATTAACATGATTTACAGAAAACAAAAGGATTATGACACCTTCCGCTGCATTGCAGGCAAATGCCCCAAAAGCTGTTGCATCGGCTGGCAGATTATGATTGATGAACAAAGTTTAGATAAATATAAAGCAGTTAACGGGCCTTTCTCTGAAAGAATCCGCTCTGCTGTGGATTATCCGGCAGAATGCTTCCGTCAGCACGGAACACGCTGCAACATGCTAAATGAATGTGGGCTCTGTGATTTACAGTCTGTAATGGGTGAGGATTATCTGTGCGACACC
>JAILPF010000549.1 GCA_024699575.1 Acetatifactor sp.
TATCACCTTTTAAGATATTAAACAACTGTGGCAGCTCATCAATTCTACATTTGCGGATAAAATTTCCCACCGGTGTAATTCTGGAATCATTCTTGCTGGCAAGTCTCGCCACACCGTCTTTCTCAGCGTCCGTACGCATGCTGCGAAATTTCATAATTTTAAATTCCTTCTGCCCGATTGTGCAACGCACCTGTTTGTACAGGACCGGACCGCCGTCATAAAGTTTGATGGCAATCGCTGTCAATAGCATAATCGGGGATGCAATAATGAGGAGTAACAGTGCAAATACAATATCTCCAAATCTCTTTAAAAATCTCTGTTCCATTCTCAGATGATACTCTCTGGTGAGAAGAAGCGGTGTATCAAACACATGCAACTCTTCCGCTCCCATCATGATGACATCCGGGATTTTGGGAAGAACATAAACACGGATAGATTTCTCATAGCAGTATTTGAAAAGCTTATTTCTCTGTTCCACGGAAATATCGCCCAAAACTACTGCATTACATTCGCCGTTTGCATAGGCTGCCTCAATCTGCTTACGCACAGCCCGTATCCCCTTACGGATATTCACTGTCTGCACAATCTTGTATTTATCCTTACGACTCGCAAATTTATTGCAGATATCATCAATCGGTCTGTTCCCGTGAACCAGAAGCAGCTTTCTGGGAGGGAACGCAGAGCGATATATTCTGTTTGCTATATTAATATAAATGACGACAACCACCAGCTGTTCCAAAAACATAATGATAAAAACCTGCGGTGCCAGAAGCATGAAGGACATCATGGAGAGTTCGGCATAGATGACTCCATCCGCCATAATCGTTGCAAAAATCTGAGAAAAAATCAGCTCCCAGTTTTTCAAATATCCAAGACGCATTCCACCATACATATTGGATAAGAAGAAAAGGATTACGCCGTAGATAGCAACCTCCAGCATATTTCCCTTGAAATAGATCTTTCTGGGTGCGTTAATCATGGTCGGGTTAAAGACGGTCAACCAGTAGTATGTGAAAATTCCAATCTCCATTGCCAGGCAGATTGCCGACAGTCCCAGATTGATGACACGCTTAAACGATTCTATTCTTCTCAGTCTATTTTCATTGGTATTCATACCTTTTGCTTGCCTCCGTTATGTCTGTTCTTTTCTAGATTCTACGCTGTACCGCCCGGACTGCCCAAAAACAAAAATACCAGGCACTGCTTATCACATTCATGCCTTCTGCCTTGCGGTACAGGTTCCAGATTCTCCGCAAAGCCTCAATCTTGTTCGAAGAAAGGCTTCCGCCCACTCTCCTGTAGCGCACAAGATTCTCGTTGAGTCCGTACGCCATGTATCCGTTTCTCAAAACTTTCCACCAAAGAGCAGTATCCTCACTTTTAATAATCGGCATCTCCAACAGTTCCCGGGGAATTTTCTCCGTATCAAACATCACTGTGGATGTGAAGATTGTGGTATTCTTTAACGCATCTTTATATGTCATCTGTTCCGGCACACGCACAATCTTACCGGTTCCTTGTCCGTTCGCATCCGCGAATTCATATCCGCTGAAGACAAACGCTGCCTCTTTTTTTTTCATGTATGTTATCTCTGCCGACAACTTTTCCGGTTCCCACAAATCATCGGAATCCAGATAGGCAATATATCTGCCTTTTGCTTCCTTTAGCCCCTTGTTTCTCGCCTTGGCAGCTCCCATGTTGGATGGCTGGAAAATCAAGCGGATGCGATTATCCTGTTTGTTTTCCATGTATTTTCTGATTTTCGCAACTGTGCTGTCAGTACTTCCGTCTTCCACCAGAATTAATTCCCAGTCAGTGTAAGTCTGCTTGCGCACGCTTTCTATTGTCTCTATGATATAGTTTTCCACGTTATAAACCGGTACAATTATACTGACCATTTCTAATATTCCTTCCGTCTACAACCAAAAAATAAGGTAGGAGTCGCTTATCCAGGTGGCCTCTCCCAGGCAGATATCCACATCTGACATCCCTTCATCGGACAGTGTACCCGGTAAGATTATGCAGTCAACACCCAGATTTTTAGCAATATGCAGGCAGTCCTGCAAGGTTATCTCAGTGCCGTCTTCTGTAACCTGCCCAGTGTTTCCTGTCTCGGAGGCATTCTCCATCCACTCATACAAAGTATTTCTCTGTTCATCATACACATCATAAGAATAGGCATTCAAAGCTTTATCCCACATATTTCTTCCGTATGGCAGAAGAATATCTCCATCCACAGCCCTTGCATACTCCAGGATTTCATGTGGCGCCCACAGAGTTATCTTTCCTTCTTCCTGCTGCTCTCTGAGAAGATCTAACATGTTAACTGTCGTTTGTAATTGCTCTTGTCTATTCAGAGTATCTCCCTGATTCCTCTGTAAATTACCACTAAAATAGGTCATGACAACCAAAAGGACCGCAACGCCCCATTTTTGCCATGATTTCAGATTTCTCATCTCTTTATTTGTCCGAATCTCCGCAAGCAGCGTGGTTGCAGCAACCGCGATAACAGCAGTGGTCGGCACCAGAGTCCAAATCCACTGATAATCGTAGAATTTCGTCTGGTACATCATGAGAAGCGCCGCTGTCAGCGGAAAAATACAGCTTGCGCTCATAACCACCGAATACCATAGAAACTGTTGTGCATCTTTCTTTTTATTGATTATCAGGTATAGAAGTGAAGCGAGAAGCAATGCGGCGTATTTTCCGCTGTCCGTGTATGCGCGCCACCCCTCATCAGCAAGTCTGATCCATTCAGCCATGTCCTTTCCTCCTTTCGGAAAGTTTCCGCCAAATCCGGCCACATGCAACATAGAAGAAGGTAATCAGCACACAGGCGCCCATTCCGTAGAATGTCCACACAATACATGCTTCCGCCAAAATACACAGGACAATGCCAATCCGGTTCCTTCTGATAAGAAGGCTGAACAGATAGGGCACTATCACTGCCATTCTGATAGTCGCTCCGCGATAACCGGCATGAAGTACTCCAAAACCTTCCATCCCGTACATATAATCTCCAAATGAGATCAAAATAGCAACACACAGCAAAAATACACTTTGCTTCCAGGTATCTTCCGCAAACAAAGCTTCTGCAAGTGCACTGTATGCAAAATAGGCAAGTGCCAGCACAATAGCCGGTACCAGTTGTTGTATAATAAAATAACTCTCCAACGGTATCACTCTGCAAAGAAATGCATAGAGCATTGGCAGACTGATTATTTTCAGTCTCATGGGCATCCCCTGCGCAAAGGCTTGTCCCGTCAGCGGATTGATTTGATAAATAGTATCTGTAGTCAACATGGTGTTCACCGTCTCTACTGTCAGGTCTCCCCCATCATATACATTTTTCCCCTGCAAAATATATAGAAGCTGGAGCAGAAACAGTGCAATAAATGCAAGATGTACTATCTTTCCCTGCCCTGTAAGCGCGATTCTATGTGTCTCTTTCGCAGGCAGGAAGATTACAGCAATCATCAGGATCACGCAGGCAGCGATAAACAACCTGATACCTGCCGAAAAAGGCTTGTGAAGAACAATTGCAACCAGATTCGCCACCTCAGAAAGTCCTATTATCAATAAAAATCCTATCAGTATTTTATCTGCACGAGTCAGTTTATTTTCCATCGGTTTCCTCTCAATGCTTTTCATCAGTTACAGAATATCATTTTTAGCCCAAAATCGCAATAAAAAAAGGCAGCCATGATACAATCTCATGGCCGCATGACAGTACACAATCACAGAACATTCCAAAATTTATCTGAATTTGTTCTTCCTGACAGTTTACATAGCTTTGAAGTCCAGTCTGACCTTGTCCGCAATACGGGCTATGTATTCACTGTTAGTCGGTCTGGTTCTACCAGATACCGCAGAATAACCAAACATCTTTTCAAAAGTATCAACGTTCCCTCTACACCACGAAACCTCTATAGCATTCCTTATTGCACGTTCTACCTTCTGGTCCGTAGTTTTAAATCTTCTGGCAATAGTAGGGTAGAGCAGTTTCGTCACACTGCTTACCACTTCCATATCTCTACCTGACAGCAGGATTGCATCTCGCAGGTAATGATATCCTTTTAAATGCGCCGGCACTCCAACGTCCAGCATAATGTTGGTAATATATCTCTCCAGTTCGTAGTCGTTAACAGAAGCAATCTCCATAATGAATTCCCCTTTCATATGTCGAGTTCTGTTCTATGTTGCGACTGCCAGTGTTCATATTACCATATTGTCGAAAAAATGCAATCTTTTTTCATCGCGCGTTTCGACATAAATATTTAAGAGGTCGATGAAATCGACCTCTTCTCAATTAATAATCTTATTCTCCAAGCCCACTCTCGACTGCTGCAACCAAAGCTTTGAGCGCTTCTGCCTCATCTTCACCCTCGCAGACAAACTCAATCTCATCGCCACATTTTACGCAAGCTCCCAGCACGCTTAACACGCTTTTTGCATTTGCGGTGCTTTCGCGAAATGTAAAAGTAATCAATGATTTAAACTGCATTGCCTCTTTGCACAAAATTCCTGCGGGTCTAAGATGCAAGCCAGTCGGATTCTTAATTACGACTTTCTGACTTACCATGGTTATTCCTCCACTTCCTTATGCGTCAGCTGTTCTAACAGCCTCCCCTTATATAAACTATATCAGATTTATGCGACAACCACAAGCTAAAAATTAGCAATCGGTGTTCCTCTTTCACTGGTCGTTTTCGTCGGTTTTCTGAAAGTTTATTCTTACTGTAATATTCTGCTTTACCTTCACTCCATCCGGCAAATTTAAAGTAACCGGGATGCTGTGTGTAGCTTCAGTCAGTTCTTCAATGCCCTCTTCTTCCATCCAGGCTTCCACATCCACTCTCGGATTGAGTCTCACCCGGTTGATTCCGGCTATATCGGCATCTCTTCCTGTAATCTCCAGATGATAGCTTGTCTCAGAGAGACTTGCTTCAAAGCCTTCTGGCACATTAATCAACTGAATATCTCCTTCGGTAAGTTCCAGTGTCTTTTCTTTCACCGGTTCAATAGCAACAGTCGCTGTTACCTTACCCTGGAAGCTGCTGTCTGCAAACTTAACGTTCTCAGGCAGATATTCTTTGATATTTACGATATCCGTCAAATCTTCATTTGCACCTGTAATATTTAAGCGTTCCTCTGGAATCGAAATCTTTGTAACGCCCGCAAGGTTTGTCGGTGTTCCGGCTATTTTTACCGTCTCCGGATCACACCATACTTCGCCGGTAGCCATGTATCCGCTCTCCGGAATGCCCATATAATTCACCTCAATCGGCACTTCTTTCACCGCAAGCACTTCGACAGACATACGCACATAATTTACACGCTTCTGAATATTTTTGGCCTCAAGCAGATTATCATCTGCATCGTAGAAAGAAATATCCACATAAGCTGACATATTCGTGTTAAATCCGGTCACATCAATTTCCACTGCCGCATAACTGATTTTTTCAATGATGGACCTTGGACCGGATACCTCCAGCGCAGTCGGATCCGGATCCACTTTCGATATCATATACCCGTCAGCGACTTCACCTATCGTATTATAAATTACACGCACCATCTTGCTTGCTTTGTCCTCTACATTCAGGCGAATCACATCGTGATTACCTTCGATGGAATAATCCGCATTGACATTCTGCAGATTGTATGTGATAGGAATGGTATTGATATCTGTCAGTCTGCTCACATCTGCTTCTGCCACCACATCGCCGGAACGCAACTGTCCGATAACACTCTTCGGGGCACGCACCGTCACGCTGACGATATCTGTGTCATCCAACACCTCATAAACTTTATTCTCATTCTCCAGCAATTCCTGGTTGATGAGATTGACACGAATGTTGTTCAAAGTCTTTGTATCTTTGGGATCATTAAACTGTACAACAACAAACCAAAGCAATGCGGCCAGGAATAATGAAGCCAGCTTTAAAGTCCAGTTGTTTAAGATTCGTTTTTTCATTTCTTAGCCAGGCTCCTTCCCCATTTACGTATGCCTCGATTCTTTTCCTCCCCATTCTTATTCAAAATCTGCTGCATGCGCTCACGCAGTTTTTCTCCATCCAGATTACGTATAATCTTGCCTTCATAGGCTACACTGATTTTTCCTGTTTCCTCCGAGACAATAACCGTCAGGGAATCTGTCACCTCAGAAATACCTACCGCTGCACGATGCCTGGTTCCCAATTCCTTACTAAGACCCAGATTATCCGAAAGCGGAAGATAACAAGTGGCCGATGTGATACGGTTCCCTCTGACGATAACAGCTCCGTCATGGAGTGGCGTATTGTGCTCGAAAATATTAATCAGAAGCTGGCTGCTTACAATTCCGTCGATATCAATTCCTGTTCTCTCATAATCCTTCAGCGATACTTTCTGTTCAATGACAATAAGGGCTCCGGTCTTAGCCTTGCCCATTTCCACACACGCTTTGCTGATTTCATTGATAGTCTTTTCAGAGAATATCTCCTCAGTACGATGTCCATTGTCAAAAGGGAACACCGAGGAGAAGAAATTCTTTTTACCAAGCTCTTCCAAAACCTTACGCAGTTCCGGCTGCAGAACCACAATCAATGCAGTCACTGCAAATCCCAAAACATTCTGCGCCATCCATAAAATGGTATACATTTTCAGGAAATATGCAATTGTCAAAAATACAATAATCACAATCAGGCCTTTTAATAAAGCCCAGGCTCTGGTGTTTTTCATCCACACCAGAATATAGTATAGGATGCTCGCGATAACCAAGATTTCCAGCACATCGCCAAAATCCATCATAGTCCTATACATGCTGAAATTTTCTACCAGCGTTTCAAACGCTTTGTCAATCCATCCCATACTGTTTCATTCCTACTCGTTGTTTATCAGTTAGAACAATTCCTCAAAGTCATCTTCCTCTGAGGGAATGTTACTTCCTACTGTTACGCTTCTACCCGCAGGTCTTTGTGTCCTCGCCCTTTCACCCGGGCGGTCATACACAGTTCTCTCCGTAACCACGCTACGGCTCTGCGTGTTGATTGTCTTTACTGTCTTAGACGGTGTGGAGACACTCATCTTGGGTACTGCTTTCACATAATAATAATATTCATCGTCTTCAAACTGCACCTTTTCTGTTCTGCTGTAGTCCACACAGAATCTGAAGAACTCAATCACTTTCGCCACAGCAGCAGCAAGTATGGAGCCTAAAATCACACCTGCCACCGGCATGTTGGTGTCATACAGCAGATCGCCCACCATGACTATCATCATATCAAGCAAGGCTCCTGCCACAATCGCTATGCTCCAGGAATGATCCATGGACATTCTGCGGATTATATATACCGCTTCAACCGTAATCGCAAATGCAACAACCATAACAATCATCGCTTTGTTACCGATGAAGCCATCAATAATCAGTCTGAGTCTGGCAATTGCTTCCGCATCCTCCATCGTGCTGATGGTCGGAGCGTTTGTCATAACAGCCTGCATCAAATAGTATGCAGTCACACCGAATCCCACCGAAACCGCTGATGCAGGAGTTCCCAAAAGTCCCATTGCAAGAGGCATAACATAGGGAATCCGCAGCGCAAACAGCAGCGGAGTTAGCACTACCACCAAAGACTCTTTCGGGCTAAAGCGGAAAAATAATAAAAACATAACCAGATACAGGCAGATTCCCACGATAGCCACTTCCATTGACAGCGCATACATGTGTGCCAGACTGAACAACGCTGCCAAGAAGACAAGTCCGGTCACCGGCAGGAATGAGCAGGCTAATGACACAATCAAAGTGATTGCAATGTTATCAAGCCTGTTCATATAACCAAGTTTGCTGTTCAGGGTGTTCAACACGATGAACGCCAAAAGGAATTTCACCACCGGCAGTATAAACACCTCATATTTACTGTAAAATCTCTTAATATTCTCTCTAAATTCCAATAATCCCGTCATTCTACTCCTCGCTTCCGCTGGTTCATCAGGCTTCGCTCATTACTGTTCGTTATGATACATCGCATTCAGCTTTTTCAGATTTTGATAATAATTCTTGAGACTTTTCCGAGCTTTTGAATAGCGGTAAGAAAAGATTCCGTAAGAAATAACTCCATATACCACAACCGTGCCTAGGTACCACGTCAGCACATTCTTTGCAAAAGCCAGTAAATCCATTTTGTAGATATCCTGCATAAAGCTTTCAAAATCATAAAACAGGAACAGAGCAAAAACCATAGCAAAAGCTATGGTTGCGCAAATAACGGATTTCATTACCTGAACTGCAATATAGTCATTACGGAAGTAGTTTCCGATGCTCACATTCTTCTTGCCTTCGTTCTGTTCATATGATGCCATATGTGTCATCAATATAACACGTTCTTCCTTTAACATTGTCATCTCCGATTCTGATTTAGTCTTAACGTAAGCTGTTCGTTACTGTAAGAATCTCATTCGAGGATTCTCTTTTTCATTCTTGGGGGTAGGTGCCTGTACCGGAGCGGATTGTCTCATCACATTTCTGAAGCCGTTGGTCATGGTCGCCTTACATTTATCGCAGTATCTTCCGGAGCGGATATTTGCACCACATCCCTCACAGCTCAGATAAATTGCGGAGGCCTCTGTCACTTCCAGCCTTTCCTCACGCAGCCACTGCTGAATCTGGGTAGGTTCCACATCGCATGCCTCGGAGACCTCTGTCATGGAGACGCCCGGGTTGGCACGAATGTACTCTTTTACCTCCTGAAATTTCACTTCCATTTTATCTCTACAGGACTGGCATAGTAGTGCACCTGCAACATAGTTAAAAATACGTCCGCATCCTCTACAGTTTCTAATGTCCATACAATTTACCTCACTTTTCCTAGTCTCCGCTACCACTCGAAAGAGTAACAAAATAGACTTTTTGCACGCCACTCCCAAGTAATGTCACCGTAGCCTCGTCTATTGTACTTCCGGTTGTGAATATATCATCTACCAGTACTATTTGCTTTAATTTTACATCATTTCTGCCTATAATAAAAGCCTTTTTCAAATTATTTTGTCTTTCTTCCGGATTTTGTGTTTTCAGTGGTCTTGTATTTTTGATACGTACAAGATAATCCGGATAAACCGGTATGCCAAGACACTTTCCCATTGATTTTGCCAGAAGTTCGGCCTGATTATATCCTCGAGTCCGTTCTCTGCTTCTATGCAGCGGAATGGGCACAATTCCATCCGGATTCACCTGTCGGATAAATTCACCCAGGTATTTTGCCATCTCCCTGCCATAATAGCCGGCATATTCGCGTCTGCCCGCATATTTCATCCGGTATATGCTTTTGACAACACTGTCATATTCATAGAGTGAACGCCCTCTGACGAACTTACGCTCTAATCTTTGGCAGTCAAAGCACAGTACGCCCTCATCCTGCAGTTTCTTCCCGCATTTCATGCACCACGGCGGGAGCAGAAACTGTACCTGTCTGATACATTCCGGGCAGATATCCTGTCCGATCGGCACCGGTTCATCACAGACCGGACACCGGTACGGGAAAAAAAGTCTCAATCCGTTTTCAATTGTTTTTCTCAAATTATGCCTTTCCGGCCTTCTCCATAATTCTTTGAGTCAATCCGGTGTATCGCCGGGTTTCGCTGACATTTCCAATCATTTCTCTCACCGTCTCGCTGCTTCCGAGAATTGTGACGCAATTTTTCGCTCTGGTTATCGCCGTATAAAGTAAATTACGATTAAACAACATTCTGGGTCCGCCGAGCAGTGGTAGAATTACCGCCGGGTACTCACTTCCCTGCGATTTGTGAATGGTCACAGCATAGGACAGCTCCAATTCCTCCAACAGTGCAAAGGGATATGTCACCCTCCTGTGTTCGTCATACTCAACAATCAGGGAGGATGCGCTTTCGTTAATCTCAAGGATGCGCCCCATGTCACCGTTAAAGATTCCCGTTCCCCCGTCTATCGGAATTCCATAACGGCTCACAATCTCCCATTCCAGCTGATAGTTATTACGAATCTGCATTACCTTATCACCCTCACGGTAAATCCGTTCGCCCACCTGATGTTCTCTCTTATGTATATCCGGCGGATTCAGATAACGCTGCAGGATTCCGTTCAGTGTCTCACACCCCAGACTTCCCTTTCGCATAGGGGTCAGCACCTGTATATCAAATGGTGTAGCTTTCACATAACCGGGCAGTTTTTCCTGAATCAATTGTATCATATGTTTATATATGACATTCACGTCGTTTCTTTCCAGCATAAAGAAATCTTTCGACTTATTGTCCATTGTTATCTGTTCGCCATGATTAATCCGATGTGCATTGACAACAATGTCACTTTCTTCTGCCTGACGAAATATTTTCTGCAGAACAATCATCGGAAACACACCACTGTTCATGATATCTCTCAGTACTTGTCCTGGTCCAACGCTTGGCAGCTGATCCACATCTCCCACAAGAATCAACCTGGTGCCCGGAATGACCGCAGAGAGCAGTGCCCGGAACAATTGAATATCTACCATCGACATTTCATCAATAATAATAACATCTGTTTCTAATGGATTATCCCTGTTGCGTTCAAAGCTTACTTTCCTTGAGGATTCATCAGATAATGCACTGTTCAGTTCCAACATTCTGTGTATGGTACGGGCTTCAAATCCCGTCGCCTCAGTCATTCTCTTTGCTGCTCTGCCGGTCGGCGCCGCAAGCATGATATCCATTCCCTCCGATTCAAAGTAGTGGATAATCATATTGATTGTCGTCGTTTTACCGGTTCCCGGACCACCCGAAAGAATAAACAGTCCATTGCGGATACACTGCATGACAGCTTCCATTTGCAGTCCGTCTAATTCCATGCCGAGTTTTTCCGCCATCTGTGTCAGTTTTTGTTCCAGTTTCTTTTG
>JAILPF010000557.1 GCA_024699575.1 Acetatifactor sp.
TCATCCGGGCGATGTTTTTTACTTAAGCAAAATTAAATTGTTTTGAGTCATCCGGCGTTATCAGTCTGCACTCCTCTCCCATACAATCAATCTTCCAAACTCTTCCGCAGAAATCGGTTTTGAAAAATAGAAGCCCTGAATAACGGAGCAGCCTGCTTTTCTTAAAAGTTCATGTTGTTCTGCCGTCTCAACGCCCTCTGCAACAACCGGCACACCCAAAAAATCTGCAATTTCAAGAACCAGTTCTACCATGCGAAGGTCCTTGTGATTAACCGCAATATTCTGAATAAATTCCATATCCAGTTTCAACGCATCAATCGGAAGCGTTGTCAACATATTTAACGAGGAGTATCCGGATCCGAAATCATCCATCTCAACGCGGAATCCCTCTGCGCGCAGCTTATTGACAACATCAACAATCTGTTTTGAATTATCTGTATAGGCAGACTCTGTTATCTCTAAAAGATAATCTGAAGTGTCAATTCCATACTCATTCATTAAACCAAGAAGGAATTCTGCTATCCCCGGATCATAAATGTCAACCCGGGATACATTGACCGAAATAGGAATTGTCACATTATTCTCATCGCGCCATTTTTTCATCTGAGAGGCAACTTCACGCCATACATAACGATCAAGCTTCTGTACTAAACCATTCTCTTCGAATAGCGGAATAAACAGACTTGGACGCATTCTGCCAAACTCCGGATGCTCCCAGCAGACAAGCGCCTCAGCACCACATAAAACAGGCTCTTCCCCTGCAATATTATACTTAGGCTGATACAAAACCTTAAAGTTTTTATTCTCGATTGCGCTTTCAAATTCTTCCAAAAGTTTTGCTTTGTAAACTTCTTTTTCATGCATATCCATATCATAGACAGCAACCGCAATGCTATGTTGATTTCGAATCGATTTACATGCCTGTAATGCTCTGTCAAACCGTTCTTCCAGCGGCGTAGCGCGATAGGAATCTGAGTACAATCCCATTCTGATGCGCATCTGTGGTGCTTCCAGTATTTTTGAGAGACAGCTCAATATGTAATCAGGTAATTGATTGGTATCAGTCTGATGAGCAACATACAGGTAAAAAGTGTCTGCATCATATCTACATGCAATACCGCAGGAGCCGGAAATAATATCTCTGATTCCATCTGCCACCGTGCATAAAACCTTGTCCCCGAATGCACGACCGTATAACTCATTCAGTAAATGAAAATGATTGAAATTAATAACAACAGCATCCATCGCCAGTTCCGGATGGTACTGGTCAAATTGATGCCCATATTCAAAGAAAAACTCTTTCGTATACAACCCTGTCAGAGCATCACGCTCCGTCGCACGGATGATGTTGGAATCCTCAAACAACTTAATCGCATGATTCACCCTCGCCATAATGACTTCCGGAGAATCGTATGGCTTGGAGAGAAAATCTGCCGCCCCCATCTGTAAGCTTTTTATCTCAGCAGATTTTTCGGCAGTCAGGACAATAACCGGTATCTGCGAAAGCAGACCTTCGCTATATAAATCGTTTAACACCTCAAAACCATCTTTGACAGGCATAATCAAGTCCAGCAGAACAAGTGAAAGTCTCTCTTTAAGGGTATGTATCTGACTTAACGCTTCCTCACCGTTCTTTGCATAAATAACCTCGTAATCCTGATTCAGAATATCTCCCAGTATTTGTCGATTAAAAGCTTCATCATCCACTACCAGAACACTACGTCTTACCCATGGGTTTTGCATTCTCTTCTCATCCATAGCTTACCAATCCCTTCTGCCTCTCATCATCATGCACAGAGTCACAATTAACAGTTGCCGATTACTTATTTAAAATTATAAACAAATTTGCAACAAATGTCACTATTTTATTATGATTTCTGTCATTTTTCACAAAAAATATTATTTGTAAAACATCGACTTTTATGCTACGATTTTTTTAGACAAGCGTAGGAAGGAGCCTGATTCAATGAAAAAGATAATGATAGTTGATGATGAACAGATTTCCTTAATGATGACTAATCACATTCTTTCCACAGAATACGACACAATCTGCATCGCATCCGGTCAGGAAGCCATCGATCTCTATCCTGTTGAACAGCCTGATATGATTCTGTCCAACTTACAGATGCCCCAAATGTCCGGTTATGAATTGCAACAGAAGCTTCAGTCACTCCAAAGTCGTCGAATTCCGTTTCTGTTTATGACCACGGACCATGATGAGGAAATGGCAGGAAATGGTTTAGACAATAACGAGAATGATTTTATCAGCAAGCCTTTTAGAGCAGATATTCTGTTAAAACAGGTGGGAAATATTTTACAGACTGTCGAGCATATGAAAAGCCCCCAGTCTGTAACTGAAACGGATCCCATGACCGGTTTATTAAGAAAATCATCCATCAGGGAAGAAATCGAAAAAATATGTGGGGATACTTCCGGTGCTCTTCTGTTAATTGATATAGATAATTTTAATTCCGTAAATGATATTTACGGGCATGATATGGGGGACAAGATTTTAATTCGCTTTGCGGAAATCATACAGTCAGCGATTCGTTCTTCTGATCTGGCGGGAAGAATAGGCGGCGATGAGTTTATCGCATATTGTCAAAATGTTCATGATGAATCTGTTATCGCAGAAAAGACTTCTTACATTAACAAAGAGCTTCTGACATCTGCAAAAGAATACATGGGCTACAGCATGGCTATCCCCCTCGGAGTATCCATCGGTTGTGCTTTCAGTCCGGAGTCCGGAACTGCCTTTGAAACATTGTATCAAAAAGCAGATAAAGCACTATGCACGGTTAAACAAAACGGAAAGCATGGATGCTCTTGTTACCATGAACAGTTTATAAGCAAGGCTGAAGCACCTAAAAGTCCCACGCATCTTATCAATGCTTTCCAACTCTTAAGAGAGAGAAATCCCCAAAATGGAGCACTGCTTTTATCCTTTGAAGACTTCCGTAATATTTATCATTTTCTGAGACGGATTTCGCTAAATTATCCTGATTATCAAAAACAAATATGGTTGTTACTGTTAACTCTTCACGCTGATGCCCAGGGAAATCTGCCTGAAGAAATTGTAAAACAATTTGAAGTACACCTACAGTCCTCCCTAAGGAAGAGCGATGTGATTACTCCATATTCAGATAATCAATTTATGGTTTTAATTTTTTCTCCCACTAAGCCGGGCGTCAATACAGCTGTAAATCGAGTCGCGCAACATTGGAACGCAGATGATAATTGCGCAAAATATCTGATTACATGTGAACTGGACATTATACAATAGTGACTCTCTCGAAAATAACCATAAAAGAAAGAGCGGTAACCTGCCGCTCTTTCTTTTATACATCATTATATGCTTAATTATTCGTCCTTATTTTCCTCGGAGGACTCATCAAGTTTAGCTGCTTCTTCCACTTCTTTCAGTGCCTCAGCAATGGCTGCCTTTGCTGTTTTGCGGCCACTTCTAAGTGCTTTGGAATTCTTTACTCGGTTCCTTTTATCGGGTTCTGTCTGATTCATATCACATTTTCCCTGAAAAATTGCATTCTCATCAATAACAATGGTATTGGTTACGATATCACCCAGAACCTTTGCAGTAGCAGTCAGCTCCGTTTTTGCGGGTGCTGTAACGTCACCGATTACTTCTCCTCCAATAACAACAGCTTCTGCACTTACATTTCCCTCAATGCTTCCTGATGCACCGACAATCAGCGTTCCGCTAACCGTCACATTTCCGGACACCTTTCCGTCAATTCTCACTGAACCATTCGCCGAAAAATCTCCAAGCAGCTCCGTTTCCCTTCCTATCAACGTAGCTATTTTAACCTGCTTTTCTCTTGTACTCATCTCCACTAATCCCTTTCTGTACATAGTTCCATTACATTATTTCAAACAATACGTTATCCGTTAATCTCTAACATATCCATCGGATTTATATAGACATCATCCTTCATCATCTGATATGCAAGTTTAGCGTTATTTTCTCCTATCAGATATAGCGTCGTCCCTTGAGCTACAGTGTCTCCCTGTTTGACCATTGGTTCCCCTTGATTGCGGTAAATTGAGATATATCCATTTCCATGGTCAATTTTCACGGCGTAGCCATATTCTTCATCCTCAACTACTTCTGTCACAGTTCCGCTGGCAGTAGCAACGACAGTAATCCCCGAAGAGGCCGTAAAAACGCACATAGGTGTGTCTCCCCCAATTTCCTCCATAGAAGCAGAACCTGTAAGCGGAAATTCCCTGGGCGTACTTTGTTCCTCAATAATGGATTCCAGTTCTGTCTTCTCCTGAAGATTCTGATTCACTGTATCGCTGAGATATTGAATTTTATCATTTAAATCATATATCTCATCTTCCAGTCTCTTCTTTTCTTCTTCCAATTTGTTCATGGCCTCTTGTTGCTGATTATTTCGCTGTCTGGCCAATTCCCATAATTGTTCCTCATAAATAAATACTCCGATTATCGCTCCGATTATGA
>JAILPF010000560.1 GCA_024699575.1 Acetatifactor sp.
TAGGGGGGATGTGGCAAAGGGAATGAATGCCCCGGAGAGTAGTTTTGTGGATGTTGCAGTGAACGAGTATGGAATTTATGCAGTGCTGGATCAGGCAAAGGGCAGGATTTTTCTCTATGATTTTGACGGAAATCTGATCAATATCTTTGGACAAAATGGCAACGTTGCAGGACATTTTAAACAGCCCGGTGCGATAGCCTGGGCGGAGGATAAGCTGTTGGTAACGGATAGAACGCTCAACCAGGTGTTTGTATTTGAAATGACGGATTTTGGCAGGGCTGCACTTGGAGCCACCGAGCACTATTATTATGGTAATTGGGCTCAGTCGGCAGATTATGCCAAGGAAGCACTTCGACTGAATGCAAATTATGATCTGGCATACGTGAATCTTGGAAAATATTATTTGATGAAGGACGATTACAGCACAGCCATGTATTATTTCAGGTTGGGAAATGACAGGAGCTTTTACTCCAAGGCTTTTAACGGTTATAGAAGCCAGTGGATAGAGTCTCATTTTTCAGTGATTATCACAGTGCTTGGTGTACTGATATTTGCATTAATCTATTCAGAAATGAAATATCACAGGGGAAGGGGGCAGAGTGGATCATGAAAATATTGGTAAAGCATTTATTCTACACAGTTGTTCATCCCTTCGACGGATTCTTTGAAACAAAGCGCCGAAATAAGGGAAGTGTTCTGATCGCAACAATGGTGTTACTCCTCTATGGAATTATCAATATTGTTCGGACCCAATATACCGGGTTTATCATGAATGAAACGAATCTGTCCCAGATCAATTCCATCAAGATATTTCTCACCGGAATTTTGCCGATTGTCCTGCTTATCGTGAGTAACTTCAGCTGTACCAGTCTGATGAACGGAAACGGAACCCTGAAGGACATCTATATTGTTATCTGTTACGCATTGGTTCCCATGATTGCATTTGAACTGGGCTGTGTTCTCCTTAGCAGAGGAATCATTTTAGAGGAGGCACCAATTCTGATAGCGGTGAACTGGATAGGAAAGCTTTGGTTTGCTTATTTGGTTTTCTGTGGACTGTGTGTAGTACACGAGTATAGTGTTTCCAAAAATATTGTGACGATTCTGGCGACCTTCATGGCAGCAATTATCATAATCTTTCTATGTGTTCTTTATTTTACGCTGATGGGGAAGGTAGTCAGTTTTGTTGGCACAGTTGGTACAGAAGTTTCGAAAAGATGGGGAGCAAATCGATATGAAATGAGCAATGAGGAGACCTTTGCTCTGGGAAAGGAAATAGGACAGAATGAGGGACGGGTACAAATAGGAGAGTCAGAAAATCTTTTGCTATATCTGGAGACCGATAGCCTGAATGTCATTGTAAAGGATAAGGCATCCGGGCTTACGTGGGAGGCTGTCCGAGCAGATGGAAATGATGAGGACAAATCGCTTGTAGTGATTGAATATTTCGGTGAGGATAATGAGGTAAAAAGGTGGGATTCCTATCATTATGCAGTGAAAAATGGAACCTACGAAATCCGGGAGCTTGAGAATGGCGCGGAGATTTTGTTGGATATCTCAGAACCGGATTCTTTTCGACTGAATGAATATCTACCGCAAAAAATATCCATCGAAAAATATGAGAGTAGATTTGTAAGTGGGCTTGAGAATCTGGTAGAGCAGGGGCTGATAAGCGAGGCAGATGCAGCGAAGTATTTGGATACACTTTCTATCGTATATGCCAAGGATCCGGAACAAGGATGCTATTATAACAGATTCTCTCAGGCACCTCCGCTCAGTGCGGTAAAACAGTTGATAGAAATAGCAAAACGGTTGAACTACACAACAGATCAGTTGATTGAGGACAATGCAGAATTTGATATCGCCGTCAAAATTGAGGAGCCTGCGCATTTTAAGCTGCCAATCGATGTGTACTTGGAAGATGACTGCTTAAAGGTGGAGGTATCAACAGACCGGGTTGAGAATTTAAATGAGTATTACGCCTTGTCATCCATTCAGCTTTTTGCTGATTTTGGGGCGTGTAAGGCAGAAGAGGCGAAGGAGGGCTTTCTCTTTATTCCAGATGGAACGGGAGCATTGTTGAAGCTTAATAGCTTTGATCCCAATTATGGAAATTACAAGAGAGCGCTGTATGATAACACCTATTTTTCGGATTACTATTATTTAAATGAGTATAATGAAAAGCTTGGAATGCCTGTCTTTGGTATGATTACAAAAAAAGAGAAAGCATCCGGAGGTTTCTTGTGCATCGTAGAGAGCGGTGATCAGACGGCTTATGTGGGAGCGGCACTTGCTTCTGAAGCGGATGATACTGGAAACTTGTTTAACAAGGTTTACTCAAGCTTTGATACCAATAAATATCAAAATATCAGCATTCTTGGTCCTTATGATTCCGGAGGGGGAACCTTTATGGCCTCCACGGGCTTGCTCCATATCCATTATAAGCTTCGATATCAATTCTTCCATGGGGATGTAACTTATTATGATTTTGCGAAGGAATATAAGAGTTACTTGAAGGACAGATTGGAACTTTCCGAATGTGCACCTGCAGAGGAGCCGGCTCTCTTCTTTAATGTAACCGGTACTCTTTCGGTGAAAAAGCATATTCTGGGTGTACCCTATGAGAAGCAGGTCGCCATGACAGATTTTGAGCAATTGTCAGAGATTGTGAGGGACTTTACAGACTTCGTTCCAATCATAAATTATCAGGGATTTTTTAATGGTGGTTTGGACCATAGTCTGATGAATGGAAGCGGTTATGACAGAATTCTTGGTTCAAAGAAGGAATTGGAAGAGCTGGTTGCAGCCATCGGGGAGAAAAACGGAAAGCTGTACCTTGAGACAGATTTTTCCAAGATTTATAAGGCACCGCTCACCTTCAGGGCATCCAAGTATGCCATTCATGGACTGGATGACTCTCCGGCACAGATTTATGGTTATGACCTTGCCAGGGGAATTTTAGATGAAAACACTGCAGATTATTATCTGCTCAATCCCATTTATTTGGGCAATGTGGTTAACGCATTCCAAAAAAAGCCTATAGATTATGCGGGGCTTTCGGTAGAAGGCTTGGCTTCAGACTATTTTGCCAGCTACGGAAAGGATGAGGTGTTATCTCCCAAAGAGGCACAGTCCTTAATTCATGAGGAGTTGGCAAAGCTTGCAGACAGCAATGAGCTGGTGCTTCAAAATCCATTTATGAATGAGATTGGATTCTGTGATCTTGCAAGTGATATTTCGAGAGAAAGCTGTGGATGGGGTGGCATTTATTGTGATATTCCATTTAAACAGCTGGTGCTAAACGGTCTTTGCCGGTATACTACCACAAGCATTAATGAAAGTGGTAAAGCCGATGCATATTTTCTTCTTCAGGCCTTTGAGCTTGCAAGTATTCCAAAGTATTCCATAACGGCAGAAAATTTGGATGTGTTGAAGAACACGGTGCATTCGGATTTCCTCTCCAGAGAGTATAAAACCCTTAAGGAGGATATTGTTGCCCTGAATGATTCCTACAAGAAGGGGCTTGAGGATATTGGGTCCACCCTGATTACGAATCATGAAATGTTGGAAAAAAATGTTTTTGTAACAAGCTATGAAAATGGTACAAAGGTGATTGTCAATTATAATCATTATCCGGTGGAAACCGCCGTGGGAGAGCTTCCGGCTCTCGGCTATAAAATCATTGGGAAGGGGGAACAAAAGTGAAAAAATACAAACTGAAATATAAGACCAGGCGCAAAATTGACGGATTCATTTTTGTACTTCCATGGCTGATTGGTTTTATCATGTTTTTCTTTATTCCGATTAAAAATACGATCTTATATTCCTTAAATGATGTGAGCGTAGGGAAAAACGGTGGTATTGAACTTACTTTTTCCGGTATCAGTAATTATATCAATTTGTTTACCAGCGAAGTAATGACAGACAGTAAGCCGCTTTCACAGTTGCTTACTACGGAAAATATCAGCATTATCACGAATCTGCCTTTGATTGTGATTTTTAGCCTGTTTCTGGCGATTATTGCCAATGTGAAGTTCCCGGGAAGAGGAATTGTCAGAGTGATTTTCTTTTTGCCGATTGTGCTGGGACTCTCGCTTATCACCAACTGGACCCAGAATAGTACAGGAAAAATGCTGATTGAGTCGGCCGGCGGGGGAATGTTTGGAGCCAAGATGGGAGCCGGAATCCTTTTGCAATATACGTTTTTGCCGAAGAGTGTTGTGAATTTTCTTGCGGTTGTCATTGCGGATATCTTCAGGCTTATCACGAAGACGGGTGTTCAGACCATGATATTTTTAGCCGGTCTGCAGTCAATCAGTCCTGCCCATTATGAGGTGGCGAAGATTGAGGGGGCGAACACCTATGATATTTTCTGGAAGGTGACGATTCCACTCCTTTCCAATGTAATTGTATTCGCGGTGATCTATACGTTGATAGATCTCTTTCTAAATTCAACGATTGCCGAAGAGGTATACAATTTTGCCTTTAACGAGAGTAAGATTGGGATTGGTTCCGCGCTTTCTGTGGTCTACATAGGAAATGTATTGATTTTGTTGTTGGTGGTTTTATTCTTTTTGAAGGTGGTGAAGATTATTGACGATAAGTAAAAAAGCGATGAAGCTGATTTCGACGGTATTTTTTGGAACTCTTGTAATAAGCATCTGTTTTGCTATCTTGTATCCGGTGCTTACGCTGCTTCCTATGGCTTTCACTGATTTGAGAGAGCTTGGGCGCCCCAACTCCATTTGGCTTCCCAGCGTATTTGGAGTCAACAGCTTTGAGTTCGTCTTTCGCTCTGTGATGAGGGGAGATGCCACAATCATGCTCAAGTCTCTGGCTTATGCAGCGTCCATCTGTTTTATCCAGGTATTTATGTCAGCTATGGCTGGTTATGCACTTGCCAGAGTAAATTTTACGGGAAGAAATCTGATATTTTTCCTAGTCATTTTTACGTTTTTGGTGCCCAGACAGTCCTTGTTGATTACGCAATATCTAAACTTCAAGCATTTTGATGTGTTTGGACTCTTCCATCTGATTCTGGGGCATGATATCGATTTGATCAATAAACCTGTGACCTTGTATTTGTTAGCTATTTTTGGATTCAGTGTTAACCAGAGTCTGTTCGTATTTATCTTTAGGCAATTCTTTTTGGGAATGCCTAAGGAGTTGGAGGAGGCATCCTTAATTGACGGTGCAGGGTTCTACAGAACTTACTTTAAGATTATGTTTCCCAATGCGCTCCCTACTATATTGACCGTCGGAATCTTATCCTTTGTATGGGCATATGGAGACATCTACTATACCAATTATTTTAATACGGATGGGCCCTATTTTGGTGTCATTATAGATAAGACCTTTAAGGATGCCAACAACTGGTACATTAACAATCAGGCAAGACAGTGGTTTGATACGGCGACTACCAACAATCTGGCCTTTGAAGCTTTGAAGCAGTCATCTATTCTTACCTTTTTAGTACCGTTGTTAATCATTTACTTCTTTGTACAACGGAAAATCATTGAGAACCTTGATAGAGCCGGAATTGTCGGATAGTCTAATCCAGAAGCAGTCAGCATAGAATATTCTAAGACAAGTCGGAGTACAAAACTATGCTGAATGCTATCTGGTCCGGTATGCTTCTGCTCGGAATCCTATATGCGACTTTTACAGGACAGCTGCCCGCTGTAACAAATGCAGCACTTCAAAGCGCCGGTGATGCAATTTCACTCTGCATCACCATGGCAGGAGTGATGA
>JAILPF010000565.1 GCA_024699575.1 Acetatifactor sp.
AATCAGGAGACAGCGGAACTTTTGGTGCAACGCTTTCGCCGGGGCTCCACATTAATTTGCGGAAGCAATTCCTCGGGAAAGACTACATTGTTGAATGCCCTGAAAGAGACATTACCAAATGATGTCGCGGTGTTGGTCACCCAGCAGGCGGATGAACTGACAACCATGTACCATCCCGATATGATGTTTATGCATTCTCTGCCGGGCGTGACGGAGAGCAAGGTAAATTATGATTTGAAGCAAATCAGCATAGCCGGACTGACGATGGATGTGGATTTTTTTATCATTGGGGAGGTGAAAGGAGATGAAGCGTTGTATTTGCTCAATGCTGCCTATACAGGTCAAATCTGTGCGGCAACTATACATGCACCTTCGGCGGTGCGTGCGGTGGATAAGCTGGTGGACTATGCCATGTATGAGAGCAGATATTCCAGGGCGGAACTGATGAAAATGCTGGACTGCTTCGAAACAGTGATTTTTATGGAGCATTACAGAGTAAAGGAAATATTTGCCTGCCGAGGGTGGAATGAAGCGGAGCAGAAATTGGATTATGAGAGGATATTGTGATGAAAGTGTGGAAAATACTTGTTTTTCTAAGTGTGTTTGGTGGATTGACTGTTCTTTTTGTGCAGATAGGCAAGCTGAGAATATTGCAGAGAGCATTGATGTATACAAAGCAGAAGATGGATGAGGTTTCCAGACAGCGATTGCTCCATCACCGGAAAATGTTGCGGACACTGCAGCGCAGGTATGATATCTGGTATCGCTTGGAACAGGAACTGTACTACTCGGGACTGAAGCACAAGTTCCACTGGATGTCAGCAGAAATCTGGCTCGCCTGTAATCTGGTGATTGAGGCATGTATTCTAACGGTTTCGATGTGGCTGGCAGATTCATGGCAGACGGTACTTCTTGCTGCTGTGCTGTTTCCTGCGGTGGAATACGTATGGTTTGTATATCAGAAGTCTTTAGCATTGAGGAAGGTAGAGGACGACCTCCTAAAATTTCTGGATTTTATGGGAAATTACAGCCTTACCTCAGGGGAAATGGCGATGACTATTTTCCGTGTCAGCAGATTCCTTGGGGAACCTTTAAGGGGAGTGCTGGAAAATTGCAGTTATGAAATTCAGACCACGGGGGATGCGGGGCTGGCGCTAAACTCCATGGTGGAGAAAATCGAGCATCCTCAGTTTAAGGAAATTGTGAGGAATATTGAGGTCGCTGTGCGCTACTGCGCCAATTTAAAGGGAGTGGTTGGCAGCAGTAGAAGAAGTGTGCGGGAGCAGATGAAAAGTCAGAAGGAGCGGGAAAGCATGCTTCGGGAAGCTACGATCAATCTATTTCTGCTGTTGGCACTCTCCGGATTTATTTTTGTTCTTGTTGACCGTATGATAGCAGTTTCCATGAAAGAAATATTATTTCATACGCTCCCCGGGAAAATGGGGATTGGCATATTGGCTGCTATTTTTTGGATGTTTGCGAGACAGCTTTATAAAATACGAAGGTGAGGTGAAAAAATGGAGGAAGGCGCAATTATTTTTTTGCTCCGGGTATTACCGGTATGTGCCGGAATATTGGTGCTTCTGATTCTGGGGCTGCTATCTTGCCGGATTACACCTGAAATTATTCTGCGGACATATGAAGAACTATCGGGATTATTGCGAGCGAAAGGCAAAAGCGCGGGGTGGTACGAGCAGAGAGCAGGGTGGCTTAAGAAAAACGGTGCATCCGCGCACTTTGGTAAATGGGTGAATCCGGTGAAATACCTGGCGATGCAGATTATGCTGTTCTGTACCGGTTTTGCAGGGGTATTAAAGATTTCCACAGGGATGGCTGTTATTTTTGGAGGAATATTATTTTGGCTACCGGAAGTGATGTTGATATATCTAAACAAAAGGGACAATGAAAAACTTCTTGGAGAAATAAAATTGGTCTATCAGTCACTGGAAATTCAAATAGGTGCAGGAATTTATGTGACCGATGCGCTGGCAGAATGCCATGGCTGTGTGCAGAATCTCAGGCTGAGTGAAGCTTTGTTGGAGCTGGCAGGTGACATAGTAATGAAAGCGGATATCTACGATGCGCTGAACAGCTTTCAGAGTAAATTTGATAATCGATATATAGATGCATTGTGTATTACCATTTTGCAGGCATTGGAATCCGGACAGGCACTGGAACTTTTGAGGGATATTTCGGAGCAGATTCGGGATATGGAGGGAACCATGATGGAAAAGAAGAAAGGGGCGCTGGACAGGAAGATTACATTTTATCAACTGGGGGTGCTGACAGTAGTGATGGGTGTTGTGATTTACGCATGTATTACACATATGTATACGGTAACATTTTTATTTTAGATAAGGGAGGAAAAAATATGGAAAAAAGAGAAAATGGTTTGCTGAAAAAATTGGGAAAGAGAATCCGGCTGGAAGCGGTAAAGAAAGAGGATGGAATTGATGGAATCCTGGTGACTGTAGGATTGTGTATCATTGCACTGGTGTTATGTGTGGTGATGAAGGACAGTCTGAGTGTTTTTATTAAAACATTGGTAAATGCTATGACTACGGAAGCTACAAAAATATTGTCAGGAGTGTCTGCATGAAAAAGTTTCGGTTTTGGATGGAAGAATATCAAAATGGGAGCGTTGGGGATTTGGCAGGAAGCTGTTTATGCATCCTTGGAATGACAATTGTGATGTTTTCCTATCTTCACACTGTTGCATTGTTGCAGGAAAAACTGATGGTAAGCCAGGTCGCCAGAAAATACATTCTGCGAATGGAAACGGTAGGATATTTGACGCCGGCAGATAAGACGGAAATGAGATGCGAGCTGGAAAATATAGGTGTTACAGACATTTGTCTGGATGGAACGACGATGGTGAATGTGCCGTATGGGTCTGCGATTCAATTAAAAATAGCCGGAAAACTGGGAGAAAAATATGATTTTACCGAAGAAAGAATGTCATCAGCGAAGCATTGAAAAAGACAGTGGAATGATAGATTGGACAGTGGGACTCTTTTTTCTGTTGTTTTTAGCTGTTTTTATTGTGGCTCAATTTCAAACGGTATTGTTTCAAATGAGCAGTAGCTATCTGGAGGATGCGCTTGCGGCGTCGAATCTGGCCTCCGCGGTGATTGACCCTGTGGAGTATGGTATTTCCGGTAAAATTGTGCTGTCCAATCCGGAGGAAGCCTTTGAACGATACTGTTATGCAGTTAAGAGCAACCTGAATCTTGACAGCAGTTGGGAATGTGCAAATAAGCACTTGATTGCGGGGCAGGTTTGCATTGAAAGTTATATCTTGTATAACGTATGCGGCGAGGATGTGGAGACAGTGACTTTTTGGGCAGATGGAAGAACAGTGACTGATTACGGAAAACTCGGACAGATTAAGGCTCCAAACGGTAAAACCGTTACACAGACAGGAATCTATAGTGAATTGTCTTTTCCGGTAAAAGGCATTTGGGGAGTGGAGGTGATGGCACATAAAGGCAAGCTGGTGGACATTCTTACAGATGAGGAGAGAGAATGAAAAAGAATAAAAAGCAAGGTAATGACAAAATCGGCATATGGCTTGGAAGTGCCTTCGCAGCGTTACTGGCTGCTATTGCGGTGTTTGCAGCCATGGTTGGGGCAGAAAAAAAGGTGCTGACAGGATATGAAAAAGGGCAGATTTATCTGGCGGTCTGTACGATTCCTAAGGGACAATGTATTACGCCGGATAATTATGAACAGTATATGAGGATTGCAGAGATGGACAAAAGCTGTATCCCGAAGACAGCAATTACATCATTGGAGCAGATAACGGAAATGGTACCGGTACAGGATATAGATGAGGGTGTCCTGTTGACTACAGGGATGTTTCAGACGGTTGATGAGATACTTGCAGATATGCGGGACCCGGTCATAATAGGCTTTCGGGCAGAGGATTTATTTCAGGTGGCCGGAGGAGTCCTCAGGAGTGGTGACAGGATTCATATCTATTGTTTTTCCGAAGAATACGGAAATGAAATGTGCTGGAAGGATGTATTTGTG
>JAILPF010000575.1 GCA_024699575.1 Acetatifactor sp.
TAATGGTAGGAGGTGCGATGATACCCATGTTATCACCAAGAGCCTCTTTTACGTTACCGTAATCCCAGCTGCCGGAGAAGATAGCGCCGATGCTGCCATCGGTAAGTCCAGCCATACCGACGCCGTCAGCGTCATTTACAAAGTTAGGATTCTTTACTAAGTCAACCAGATAATTGGTAACTTCTACAGCCTTGTCACCGCTAAAGTCGATACCTGCAGCTTCGTCTGTTCCGTTTTCGCCAAACAGTGTGCAGCCGTTTGCAGCATAGAAAGCAGCGATATACCAGGAATTAGACAGAGGGAAAGCAACCTTGCCCTTGGAAAGCATAGTGTCTAAATTCTTGACATCATCTTCACTGAAGATGCTCTTGTTATAATACATAAACCATGTGTTGCCGGTGAAAGGTACGCCATAAACGCCGTCCTGATAGGTTACGGTGTTAACAACAACTTCACTGTTGTTAGCTTTAATTTTTTCTACGGTGCTTCCGCCTAATTCTGCGATAGCATTGGAATTAAGCAAATCAGGAATCTGGTCATTTGCAAACAGATAAACATCTGCACCAGCTGCAGCGTCGGTCGCAAGCTGTGTTTTAGCATCGCCTTCTGCGCATACACCATAATTAAAGGTAATGTTCCATTCCGGATGTTCAGCTGCAAATGCTTCACAGTTGGTTTGTAACCATTTACCATTTTCGTCAGACTGGTCTTCTTGTGGCCCCCAAACTGTCAGCGTAACATCTTCAACTTCCCCGGTCTCTTCTGTAGTAGTTTCCCCTGCATTCTCTGTTGCAGGCTCCTTGTTTTCTGTTGTGTTTGAACCACCGCAGGCAACTAAAGAAGCTGCCATTGCTAAGCTCAGTACAATTGCTAAAGTCTTTTTCTTCATAACGTTTTTCTCCCTTCGTCTGGTTAAGATTTCCAAAAACCACAATAGGATGTGTTGCAGATGTTGCATATTTCACCATATCGTGGGTGCAGTTTCGGAAACTTTCGTAGTTGGTAATTTCAATATAACATAAGTGCATCAATTCGTCAATAACATTATAGAAAAAATAAATTTAATTGGTTAATATAACCAATTTTTCTGTAGAAGCATTAGTTAAACAAAATAAAAAGTTTCGGAAATTATCGTTTGTTCTTGTCAATTAAAAAAGAATCTGCTATGATAAGAAAAGACGACAAAAAGTTACGAAAAAGAGGCTACTGAAAAGAGGTGAACAAATGGTAACGATAAAAGATATTGCGGATAGATTGGGTGTTTCGGTAAGTACTGTATCCAAAGGGCTTAACGGTGCAAAGGACATTAGCGAAACCTTGCGGCAGACCGTATTGGATACTGCTGTGGAGATGGGTTATACAAACCGGAAATCCCGAAAAGAAGAAAACCGACAGCTTTGTCTTATCATTGAAAATATGGATTATGAACAGCCGGATCAGTTTGGATATGAGATTATCCTCGGATTTAAACAGGCTGCTTTTAAAGAAGGATGGGATGTTACCGTTGTTCCTACCAATCATGATTTCCAAAAAGAGAAAAATTATGACTCATTTATGCTGGAACAGCATTATAGCGGAGCCTTTATTCTAGGCTTTTCTTTAGATGATCCGTGGATGGAGCAGTTTTCGAAAACCTCTTTTCCAACGATATTGCTAGATAACTTTATTCAGGCAAATCCAAAGGTAGGCTCTATTGGTACAGATAGTGAAGAAGCCATTGATATGGCAATTGAGCATCTGATTACCTTGGGACATGAAAAGATTGCCTTTTTAAATGGTTCTGGAAATTCCATGGTGTCTGATGCACGTATGAAAGCCTATCTGGCCAGTATGGCAAAGCATCAGCTTCCGGTGAATCCAAATCTTGCCGTATATGGCTATTATGTAGCAGATGCTGCGAAATATCATGTATCTTCCTTTCTTGATTTAGGTGCAACAGCGATTTTATGTGGAAATGACCTGATTGCTTTGGGCGTTGTGGAAGCCTGTAAAAAAGAGGGCTATCAGGTGCCGGAGGATATTAGTGTTATAGGTTTTGATGATTTGCCATTTTCAGAAACGATGAATCCGCCGCTGACAACCATTCGGCAGGACCGTCTGGAGCTTGGAAAGAGTGGCTTTTATGTACTGCATGCGATGTCAGAGGAGCTGGCATTTAGTAAAAATCTGCTTCGTCCGGTACTGGTGGTGAGAGAATCTACAGCGCCGGCAAAGCCAAGACTGATACTTAGAAAGCAACGAATAGAAAAGGATTCGGTTAAAAACATTAATCCACAGCTTTATGAACAATATTTAAAACAGACCTATTAATATAAAAACAGCAGACCTGTGACGGTGAACA
>JAILPF010000581.1 GCA_024699575.1 Acetatifactor sp.
AGTTCAAGTTAAACAACCAATCTCCACCATTTGTATATACCATATATACATCCTGAGTTCCAGTTACTTTTGCTAAATCAGGTAATTCTGCAGTAAAGGTATCCCAGTTACTCCAGTCACCTGTTCCGGGAATCTTGCAGGTGCCAACCAGTTCACCGTCAACTGCTCCGAGACGAATTTCGACATCTCCACCTTCTTCCATAGCAGAAGATGCTCTGAAAGATACCTGCTCAAATCCGCCTTCGCCAAAGTCAAGTTTGTAAGAAGTCCAGAATCCGTTCTGGATACCGCCAAGGTTGTCTCCACCGGTTGCATCGGATGTACCTTCTACTACAACACCCTCTGAACCGGCAAAGCTTTCACACTCAATCTGATTACTTGCATCTGCAACCTGGTATAACTGGAACCAGTTCAGATTGTAAAGATACTCATCGCCGGAGAATACAAAGTACAATGTTTTCTCTCTTGCAAATGCTTCCAGATTAGGAAGATCAACATTTACTGTTGTATAATTTGACCAGTCACCTGTTCCGGGCAGTTCTGCCTCACCAATCAGATCTCCATCGGGAGCCATGTAATGAATCTCAACTTTTCCGCCTTCTGTACCGGAAGAGTAGCGAATAGCCATTGATTTGTAGCCGCCATCATGTAAGTCGATTGTATAGGATGTGTAACCGGATTTATTTAATCCTGCAAGAGAATCCGTATCATCATCATTGGAGCCTTCTGTACCGACTCCTTCACTTTCTTCAAAGTTCTCAAACTCGATACGTCCCGCAGCATCCAGAGCACTGCTCTCAGGAGCGGCCTCTTCTTCAACAGTTTCTTCCACTTCTTCCACTGTTTCTTCAGGCTCTTCCTCCACAGTTTCCTGTACTTCTTCCTGAGTCTCCTCAGCAGGAGCCTCTGTCTGCTCCTGTCCACAGCCAACAGCTGTCAAAACCATCGCAATACATAACATGCAACTTAGTAACCTTTTTTTCATATTTATCCCTCCATTTTCTATTATCTATACCGCTTTCGCAGTATTAAGATACAAATTGAAACCCTGAAATTGTGATACCTTCACAAGTTTTTGGAAATACCAGATAGATCCTCTGTGTACCGTCAATCCCCTGCACATCCAAATCTGCATTTCCGTCCTGTCCGACAAGAACGGTACCCAATCGTTCTCCGTCCGGTGTCCCTAGTCGAATCTCTATTGAGACATCAGCATCCCCGTTTGATTTGATGTTGATATGACTATATGCTTCCGGGAATTTAATGTTTGCATATTCCAGATATGCATTTTCTTCAATTACATCCAGTGTCAATGCTCCGTCTTTTCGCTCTGTTACAAGCAACTTTCCACAGCGTGTAAACTCGTCTGCATTGTTAAATTCTGCTGCCTTCAGTGAAGTTTTACAGCTTTCCTTGCAGTTATTCAGCGCAGATACTGCAGTGGAAGCACTGAATGGAATAATCTTACCTTCATCGGAGGCTTTCATATCCCAGGTGGTTCCCACGATTCCCTTGGAATTTCTGTTCCCCCATGCAGTCATTGCATTTTTCTTCATCCATTCCATGACATCCGGTTGATTGCAGTTGGTAGCGAAGCAATACATCCATCTTGCGAGAATACCCTTGAAACCAACCAGGTCTCCACTGTTGTCTTCATTGTTCATGATACCGCCATGATACATCTCTTCCATAGTGTAATCCGAAGCTCTTCTTGCTCTGGATAAGTAAGCACCCTCGCCGGTATGCATATACAACAATGTATTGGCACCGATAAACGTACCCTGATTGTAGGTTGAAGCCCAATGATTTTTCTTGCCGTTCATTTCGTAGGCATCATAGACGTGACCGGTATCCTCTTCATAAATGTTACCAACTACCCAGTCCATGATTTGCTTTGCTTTATCATAATAGCTTTCATCATGTAACGCATCGCCCAACAGGCATGCGGCAATAGCTGCCGGACAGTTGATACATGCATTTTTGGTAGTATTCTCTATTCTCCAAAACAAGCCGCCGCCCAGATCATCGCTCCAGGCTCTGTCCCATACAAGATTAAAATGCTTCTTGGCAGTCTCCAGAAATTCCTTATCTCCGGTGCAATTATATGCTCTTGTACATGCAATGGTAATCCACATGATGTCATCATTGAATTCATTCCAGGACCAATCCTCACCCTGTGTCTTCTTGAATCCTTTGAAGATTTCATTTATCATGTCATAGTATCTTTTATCACCTGTATGCTCATATGCATCAATCACGATTTCATAAATCTCTGCCTGGTCCCAAAAGTTCAGGTTAAGGAATAATCCGTAATCCTCAATTTTGCTTCGGAAGTAATATTCGTTTATGTAGTTTGTGAAACTTTCGTATGCCGCTTCCTCAACCGTATAAGTCTTGTTCATGTTATCCTCCACACCTGCCATTGTTTCATCAGACTCCGCAGACTTTTCGGATTCCTCCACTGTCTGTTCGACAGCAGCAGACTCTTCGGAAGCAGGACCGTTGCCGGAACAGCCTGCCAGCAAAATACTGGATGCTACACCTAAACAGGCTATTCTTTTTCCTATCTTGCTTTTGATAATCTCAATCCTCCATCTCCAAGATTGGTATTATTTTTAAATTCTAATGATATAATGACATATCATATATGTATAATATATATTTTTTAATGATATGTCAATACATATACTATAAATAATGTATAGTTTTTTATTATTATTCCTATTTTTTTTGTATAACCTGCGATGATTAGAAGAACTTCTCCTCCATCAGATTCTCCAGCAGTTCAGCAAACAGGGTATTTGCCCATGCAAACCAGGGTCTTGTATACTCTTCCGGATTGCTCGGATTAAATGCCTCGTGCATAAAGTTTGTTCCCGCATGGGTCTTAGACAGCATCTCCAGGCAGCTTAATATCTCTTCTCTGCTTCCCGAGGTCAATGCCTGCATCACAATGCCGATATGCCAGATATATCCTTCCGGCGTATGAGGGCTACCCACACCTCTTGCAATTGTTCCGACCTTATAGTACGGATTATCCTCTGACAGAATAAACTTTCGTGTATTCTGATAATAAGGGTCTTCCCTATCGCAGTAATCCAGATAGGGCATAGCCAGAAGGCTGGGGGAATTTGCATCATCCATCAGGTTATAATTGCCAAATCCGTCTGTTTCATAAGCATACATCTTACCGTATTTGGGATGCTGTACCATTCCGTAGGTCATGATGCCATCCTGGATTTCTTCATACAGTTTTTTGCATTTCTCAGCCATTTCTTCGTCCTGATATGCTGTTCGGCAGATTTCTTCCGCATACTGCAATGCTTTGACAGCCATCATGTTTGAAGGAATCAGATACCCAAAGGTACAGCAGTCATCTGAAGGGCGGAAGCCGGACCATGTCATGCCGGTAATATTTACAGGGCGCCCTTTTCCTTCTCTGGGAAGAGTGTCCGTTTTTGCACAGTTGTATCTTTGGAAAGAATACTCCGATTTGCTGTGGTTCTGTTCTGTGCGGAATACTTTGTAAACAGCGCTGATCATCTTACGGAAGGTCTCTGTGAATATGCTGTCGATTCCGATTGTTTTCCAGTAGGTGTTAGCCAGATACAGCGGTGCACACAGAGAATCTATTTCGTACTTTCTCTCCCACACGTGGTCGTTTCGCAAGGTTTCATCCTTATGGCCTGCACCGTTTCTGCTCTCATTGAAAGCATTGGCATAGGGATCCAGGCAGACAAACTCTGCCTGTTTCTCAATAATATTCTCCAGAATCTTCTGAAGCTCTTTATCCTCTGTCGCAAATCTCACATACGGTCTTACCTGTGCTGCAGAATCCCGAAGCCACATAGCCGGGATGTCTCCCGTGATAACAAAATTGCTGCCATCCTCCAGTTCTTTGACTGTGGTCTCAATCGTATTTAAAAAGCATTGCTTTACCAATCCCGCAAGAGGTTCATAATGTTCTTTATAGTACTTCTCCAATTCCTCTGCTCTTTTTTCCAAAATTGCAGGTATTTTCATCTCTCCACCCTTTCTAAACCTTTCTATTTTTCCACTCGAAGTGTCTTGATTTCAAATGGTGTGAAGCTCAGATTGATCTCATCACCATTCACTGAAACTTCCTGTTCTTTGTTCTCCAGCAAATCGCACAGGTAAACCTTTCTGCCTTCGCAGAGCGGTAATTTCACTTTTGTATTGCAGGTTGATTTATAGCATTCATACAATCGGATAATGATGTCTCCGCTCTTGTCATCTGCAGGTTTCACAGTATCCAGAATTACCGCATCACTGTCTGCGGAAAATCCGCTGAAGGTATCCGTATAACCTGCTACAAGTTGCGGTTCAACGTTGAATTCATATCCTTCCTGTACCACTTTGCTGTTCTCAAAAGCACCTTCCCAGGCGGTAAAGCCGTATCTGAAGGTATGCTTTCTGTTGTCCGCACGCATTTCCGGTGATGCTGCTGCCGTCAAAAGTGAGAGTTCAAGGCTGGAATCATTCATTCCGATACCGTATTTGCAATCGTTCAGAACGGCTCCACCGTGCGATCCATCGCAGAGCGCACTGTATCTGTGGTTGCTTACCTCAAAACGATCTTTATCACTCAATCTGGACTTATGGGTCGGTCTCTTCACATAACCGAACTGAATCTCATTGATTGCATCCTGAGCAAATACATTCATCGGGAATGCCACCTTCAGGAGTTTATGAAGTTCTTTCCAGTCTATTGTCATTTCCACATCCAGACGTTTTCCGAATGCATTCAGACTGATTATCTGCTCAAACTCTGATTCACCGATGATACCTGTAACCTTTACCTGCGCTCTCAACCCGTCTGAACAGATAATTTCAACAGATGTATTCCGTGCTCCTTCTACCTCCTGCAATGCATAGTTGGAATCTATGTCCCACGCATCAAATACTCTCGGAACACTTTTAAACATGCGAAGATGATTCATGGGCTCTTTCGCAAATTCACAGTCGAATCCGTTTAATCTGTAAGAAATGATCTCACCATCTTTATTGATGAGCACCTGCACATAATCGTTTTCCATCAGCACACCGTCTTTTGTCTTTATCGCATATGCTTTCTGTGTAATTTCTGTCTCTTCGCAAGGCACAAGACTAATGCCACCGAGCGCAGGAAGTTCTACACACGCCTGTACTTTTCCGTTCTCAGACTGTACCGGAACCTTTTTGCCATTTTCTGTAACAGCACCTTTTGCAAATTCCTGTGGCAGTTCCACGATTGCAGATCTCTCAAAGCCCAGAGAATTCAGAACCGTCAAGGCTCCTTTTTTCTTCTCGCTGCCTTCTACAAGGGCTTCCTTGGCTTTCTCAAGAAGAGCACCTGCACTCTCTCTGATTTCTTCCGCCTTTTCTTCCACATACTCATATACTTCTTTGATGGATGAACCGGGCAGAATATCATGGAACTGTAAGGTCAGCAATTCTTTCCAAAGCTGCTCTGTCTGTGCTTCGTTTCCGTTTTCCAGTCTGCCGCTTGCCTGTGCCAGCGCACTCCATGCTTCCAACTCTCGTAGCAGCAATTCATTCTTACGGTTATTTTTCTTTGTCATCGCCTGAGTGGTATAGGTTCCTCTGTGTGCGGTAAAATACAATTCACCATCCCAGGTCTCCTTGGGTCCGCCCAGTTTCTCCATGTCCTCAAAGAATTCTGTAGGTCCGGCCAGTTTTACCTCTACACCGCCTTCCAGATTCTTCTGTCTCAAAGCGTATTCAATATGATCTCTTGCGGGACCGCCGCCGCCGTCACCGTATCCGAAGGGAATCAAGAATCCCTCCAGGTCGTGTACCTGGCGTCTTTCTTTCCATGTCCTGTTCATGGATTCCGGTGCAGTATCGTAAGTATAGCTTGTAGGCAGGAAGGTCACAATGGAAGAACCGTCCATTCCCCGCCAGTTGAAATAATGATACGGGAATTCCTCACCTTCGTTGTAACTCCAGAAAATTTTCTGTGTCACGAGGTATTTCACGCCGGTCTTCCTCAAAATCTGAGGAAGGACCGCACTATATCCAAAGGTATCCGGCAGCCACAACAATTCGCTGTCTATACCGAACATTTCCTTGTAGTATTTTTTGCCATAAAGGACCTGACGAACCAGTGCTTCTCCGGAAGCCATATTGGTATCCGGTTCCACCCACATTGCGCCGTCTGCAATCCACTGTCCGTCTTTTACCTTTTTGACAATTCGCTCAAATAATTCCGGATAATGTTCACGGCACATTTCATATTCGGCAGGCTGGCTCTGGATGAATTTATACTCCGGATATTCCTCCATCAGACGAAGCTGTGCTGCAAAGGTTCGGGAAGTTTTCCTTCTTGTCTCCTCAATCGGCCACAGCCATACCAGATCCAGATGTGCATTGCCCACTGCATAGAACTTGGGAACGGTGCTTCCATTCATCTTGCCAAGAACCGGTGCCAGTTCCGCTCTTGCCTGACGATAACTTTCATTGCGCGCTTCCGCGTCCTGTTCAAAATCTACAGTTAAAGTAAATTTCTCCAATGCTTCAGCTACATGTGCCGCACGCAGAGAGGTATCATCCATTACTCTCATAAGGCTTTGAAGTGTCATTACATCCATGTATAACTGGTAGCAGTCTTCATTCCAAATGCCGTATGTACTTACTCCGAGAACGCATCTTTCACCCTTTTCCTCAGGGGGTTCATATGCTCCCGGCAGCACGGGTCCGGTAGCACAGCCACCCAGCTCAGATTCCGGGAAATAGTGACCTGCATAGGTCTCCATCATAATCTCATAGCTGTCTCCGGCATGAGCGTTTCTTGCGATTGTATTATCAGAATAATATTGGTGCCTGATTCCAAGCCATCCGGCTCTATAAGTACCAAAGGACTCTCCGTTCACAAAAAGAGTCGACTCTCCGCCCGGGTTTAAGTTCAATACGATTCTCTTACCCTCTGCACTTTCCGGCAAAATCAAATCCGACTTGAACCAGCAATATTCCCTGGACATTCCCCAAGTATATCCCGCTTCCACCGGTGTTACAGCGTGCTTGCGTGCTTCGTTCGGTTCAATCTGTTCCATTGTAGGATATGCAGTCCACTTTAACTCTCCAAGTGGTTGATAAAAATCTTTTTTCAACGTATGAATCCAATGATTAAGTCTACCTTCCCATTCAGAATGCATTAACTTCATACCTTCTCCTCCATTTCAGGCTTAATATACTTGTATTGTACATATAACATATCAATATGTCAAGTAATTCTGCAATGCTATGTCTGATATATCATTTATTGGTTTATTATCTCCGCAGTAGACTTTACACCTTAGATTTTGTTGCAAAAAAAAAAGAGGCTGCCGGGCAATGTCATTAAGTTAAGATTAATGAAAAAGATCTCCATGCTTGAAAAAAGTATAGAGGTCTTTTTTCTGTAATCATTTGAAAAAAGTGTTGACATCTACTCAGAATTGTGTGGCCGCTTTCGCTATTGATTTGCTTTTTA
>JAILPF010000002.1 GCA_024699575.1 Acetatifactor sp.
GGTGTCGAGGGTTCGAATCCCCCTCTCGCTATTTGTTCAGAGAATGGAAACATTGAATGCTCAATGTTTCCATTTTTGTGTGACGGGACCTCACGATTGACAATATATGGCATATATGATACGATTATCAAATATTATAAATACTTATAGGAGGGATAAATGCAAATGAAAAAAATTTTAACAAAAAAGCTTTTAACAGTTTCGTCATTGGCAATGTCAGGGGTGCTTTTTTTAGTAATGTGATTTCTGCTCAGGCTGCAGTGACGTCGAAGGATATTTTTAATGCGGAGTATTATTCTGAAAAATATTCGGATTTGGCAGCAGCCTTTGGAACAGACACAGCAGCATTGTATGACCACTATGTAAGTTTCGGACAGACAGAGGGTAGAGTATTCTCAGAACTGATTGATGTCAAGAAATACAGAGAAGCTTACAAAGATTTGGATGAGGCTTTCGGCGATGATTGGGATGCTTATGTAAACCACTTTGTCGAGTTTGGCTACAAAGAAGGAAGAGAATCCTTCGGAACATTTAATGCAAAAGCATATGCTGAAAGATACAGCGATTTGAAGGACGCTTTTGGAGATGATCTTCTTGCACTGTACAATCATTATATAACATTCGGAATCAGCGAGGGAAGAGATGCTACATATCATGCTTCCAGTTCAAGTTCTTCAGGATCCAATGCAACACCAAGCTCCAGTACAGGTCGGACAGAGGCACCGGTAACTACAGTTGGACGTTTGCTGGATCCCAAGACCGGAGCACCGGTTCCCAATGCAACACTGACGTCTACAAGAACATCTGATGTTTTTGAAGAATTGGCTGAAACAGTATCCGGAAATGATGCAGCGGAAACAGTATCTGGCGGTGATATATTAGAGCACAGAGATGGATACTATGTAGTTAGAACAGATGCAGATGGATATTATGAGATTCCTGACTTTGCACCCGGTGTTTACCGTGTAGAAGCAGAGGCAGAAGGTTTCCTTTCTCTGACCTTGAATTCTATCACTATTGAGCCTCAGGCTTCTGACTTTGCGATGCCTACTTTCCAGATGCTAAGTGAAGGAGATGGAAGCAACACAGTAAGTGGTGTAGCGAAAGATGCTGTTACCGGTGCACCAATGAGCGGAGTGACTGTTACTGTTCGTGCTGACTGGAATACGTATGAGGGAAGTGCTGTCACAACTGTTACGACTGCAGAAGACGGTTCATATACCTTAGAACTGGCAAGAGGTTACTATACACTTGAGTTTAGCATTGATGGTTATTCATCAGCGTTTGTAAATGTTGCAAGTTCAAATGTTAATCCGAATGCTCAAGGTGTATTGGTTCCTTCTACAACAGCTGTTGGTGAAGTAGAATACAGAATCGTGTTGACATGGGGTGAGACACCAAACGATTTGGATTCTCATTTGGTAGGACCTTCTGCTGAGAATGGCCTTTTCCATGTATACTACGCGGATAAACAATATTTTGAAGGTGATGAGTTAGTCGCACAGTTGGATGTCGATGATGTTTCATCCTATGGACCTGAAACGGTTACCATTGTTGAAGCGAAGGCTGACGAAACATATTACTACTCAGTACATGATTTTACCAACGGTGGTTTAGACAATTCTACTGAAATGTCTGCATCTGGTGCGATAGTTAAAGTTTATCTTGGCGCTGAGTTAGTAAAAGAGTACAATGTACCGCTGTACAGGCAAGGAAATATATGGAATGTATTTAAGATTGAAAATGGTGAAGTTGTGACCATCAATGAGTATAATGCAAATTATGATACAATATTTGGTGAGTATACACTGCACTAAAATAAAACTGATTGAAAAACAGTATGTTGCATACGGCAGATACGTAATGTATCTGCCGTTTTGCAGTTAGGATGAGAGCATGGAAAAAGATAACAAAAAATATAGATGTATGCTGTTAGTGGCGGCTATGTCCCTTGTGCTTAGTTTGAGTGGATGCCAAAATGAAGAGAATATAACGGAGATTTCAGATCAGACAGAGAAGACGGAACAGGAGTCAGAGCTACAACAGGTGCAGGAGCCGATAGAGGAATTACCGGAACACGCACTGGTTCATCTGTATGCTGGACTGGATGATGAGCATTACACAGTCGGCTCAGGATTTATCATGGAAACAACGGAGCATAAAATATATATATGCACGAACCGCCATGTCATTCAAGATTATGATGTTTGGGAAGTGTACTTTTGGGATGGTTCGAAAGTGACTGGCACAAAAGTGGGTATCAGTGAACTATATGATGTGGGCGTAGTGGAGATAAACAAAGTAGAAGTACCAGATAATATAAGAGAGCACATTGCCCCTGTCACTATTCAATTGGATGAGTGGAAAAAACTGGATAATGAACAGCCAGAAGTCTGGACAATGAAAATAGATAACATGGGCTTAACGGGAGAGTTAGTGGAAGGAAAATTGATTAGCCCATTGGCGGTTTTTCGATGGGGGAACGGTTATCCTCAGACGGAGTTAGATATGGAACTGGCTGCAGGAGATTCAGGGTCAGCGATTTTTGACCAAAATGGCAGTTTAGTTTCCATGGTGTATGGTACTTCGCATGAAGAAGGGAAGCCAAAAAGATGGGGGATTCCGCTGGATGCGATTGTTGCTTGCTACAAGGAAATTTTGCTGAATAATTCCAAATGGAATATAGAGTAAGTATGGATAACTGGGGGCGGAAAATAAAGACGCTGCCACTATTCTTTGTTTACGCGCCATGGGAGCACTTTAACGGGTAAAAGTCCGGAACACACCTAGATAGTGGAAAGTATAGCTGAACAGCAGGGTGTCTATCGTGAGGTGGAATTTGAGGGAAGCTGTAAGCAAATCTCTGGTCTGATGAACAGATATCACATATAAGGCTAAGCTACGAGAGATAAGTCGGCAAAGAGTGACAAAGTCTAGTAACTATTACCTTTGTAGTAGCAGAGTAAATGTGGCGGATATATGGAGAGAAAGAGCGATCACCTTAAGCGTGTAGGTCTCACAGAGGTTTCATTAGCCTGGTAACAACGAACAGTGAGAAGTCTGCAAGTCGTACGAAACAAAAGTGCAGAGGGAGTGGACGGAATGAAGTGCACAGAACTTAATGAAAATCTTGCACAGAACAGTAAAATCATTAAGGAACAGTGGAGAACAAGAAAGTATAAACCTCAACCAGTACGAAGAGTGGAGATACCAAAGTCTGATGGTGGAGTCAGGAATCTAGGAGTACCAACAGTAATAGACAGATTCATGCAACAAGCTATTGCACAGGTGCTAACACCATTCTATGAGGAACAATTCCATGACCACAGTTACGGATTAAGACCCAATAGATGTGTACAGTAAATCATGACAAGCTTATGACTATCATTGGCAGAACTATCAAAGATGGGGATGTAATCTCTATTGTGAGAAAATACCTTGTTAGCGGAATCATGATTGATGACGAGTATTGTGATTCTATTGTGGGAACAGGTGGATTAACTACTTCAATATAAGAATCGTGAAGACGCTCTGGAGAGAATTGGATGCAAGAATTCGTTACAGACTTCGTATGTGCATTTGGAAACAGTGGAAAATTCCGCAAAATAGAGCAAAGAACTTGATGAAGTTTGGCGTAAACAAGGGGGGAGCATGGTCAATGGCCTACTATGGGGCACATATAACTCAGGTATGTCACGGTGGTGTCAGGCGCGACGCTATAACTAAAGAGAGACTAACCCAATTTGGACTAGTCTCAATGTTAGATTTCTACACCGAAAGGTGTGTTACTTGTTAAGTTGATTGAACCGCCGTTTGCGGAACCGTACGCACGGTGGAGTGAGAGACCGAGGATTTATTTAATACAAAGGTAGTAAATACGATTGCGATGCTTTTGCTAATTGTGGTAAAATTATCTCATAATGAGCATGAGAGAAGATGCTTTTTTGACACTTTTTTCCAAAAATGGAGGTAGATTATGGGAGCAAAGAACGATCCGCACTACCCGCTTCGGCCGGAGAATGCAAATGTGGACGGACCATTTAGAGAGCCGATAGCCAAGTTGGGGAAGATGATTACGGACAGAATTCCAATCAAACTGGGGTTACACAAGATTACGAAAGATGATCCGGAATATTGGGCACTAGCTTGTATGTGTACGGATGAGGAGGCAGAGCTGGCACTGAAATTTGGGGGTATCAGAAAGCCGAAGACCTTTGCTGAGATTAAAGCAATATCAGGTATTGAGGAGAAAAAGCTTCAAGAGTTGCTGGATCATATGTCCTACACCGGGGTCATAGAGTGGAATTATGAAAATCCTGCGCATGAAAAACAGTATCTTGTTCCGATGTTTGTGCCGGGTTCCGGTGAATTTTCCAATATGAATAAAGACTTAATGGATGAACACCCCGAGCTTGGTATGTTCTTTGAACATATGACCAGACTTCCACTGGAAAAGGTGACCCCGATGGTTCCTCCCGGAGGCGCAGGAATTGGTATGCACGTTATTCCCGTGGAAAAGGCGATTGAGATGAACAGTGAGGCCATCAGTATTGAGAAAATTTCCCATTGGCTGGATAAGTATGATGGCAAATATGCGAAGTCCCCATGTTCCTGCCGTAGAAGCCGTAAGACATATGATGAGGGCTGCGGAGACGTGGAAGACGGATGGTGTATCGCTGTTGGGGATATGGCAGATTATGTGGTGGAGACCAATAAGGGTGGACAGTACATAACCAGGGAGGAAGCACTGGAGATATTTAAGAAAGGTGAAGAAAACGGATTTGTTCACCAGATTACAAATATCGATGGTGAGGATAAAATTTTTGCCATCTGTAACTGTAATGTAAATGTTTGCTATGCTCTTCGTACCTCCCTTCTGTTTAACACACCGAACCTTTCCCGTTCTTCTTATGTTGCAAAAGTTGACCCGAAGAAATGTGTTGCCTGTGGACGTTGCGTAGAGTTCTGCCCGGCAGGTGCGGTAAAACTGGGACAGAAGCTTTGTAAAAAGGACGGAACAGAGGTGGAATATCCGAAGCATGTTCTGCCTTCTGAGAAGAATTGGTCGGAGGAGGACTGGGATTGGGATTACAGAGATAATAACAGGGTGGAGAGCTATCGGACCGGAACTGCTCCTTGTAAGACCGCATGTCCGGCGCATATTGCGGTAGAGGGTTATCTGAAGATGGCTTCACAGGGGCGTTACACCGAGGCTCTTGCTTTGATTAAGAAGAATAATCCACTTCCTGCCATTTGTGGACATATCTGTAACAGGCGCTGTGAGGATGCATGCACGAGAGGCAGTATTGATCAGGCTATCGCTATTGATGAAGTAAAGAAATTCATTGCGATGCAGGATTTGAATGCAGAAACCAGATACGTTCCCAAGAAAGTGATTCCCAGAGTGGATGGAGATTTCTCGGATGATAAAGTTGCCATTATCGGAGCGGGGCCTGCAGGACTTTCCTGTGCATTCTACCTTGCGGAAAAAGGCTATAAGCCTGTCATTTTCGAGAAAAATGAGAAGCCCGGAGGAATGTTGGTATACGGTATCCCTTCCTATAAGTTAGAGAAGAATGTGGTGGAAGCAGAGATTGATATTATAAAAGAGATGGGTGTGGAGATTCGCACCGGCATTGAAGTGGGTAAGGACATTACGCTGGATGAACTCAGAAAGCAAGGCTTCAAGGCATTTTACATTGCCATCGGATGTCAGGGCGGAAGAAGTGTGGGTGTTCCCGGTGAAGAAGCAACAGGTGTTGTCAGCGCTGTGGACTTCCTGCATGAAGTGAATCTGAGAGAAGCCTATGATGTGAAAGGTGATATCGTCGTTGTGGGTGGCGGTAACGTGGCCGTTGACTGTGCAAGAGATGCCGTAAGAGTCGGAGCACCTAAGGTAACCATGATTTGTCTGGAAGGGGAGCATGAGATGCCTGCCTCCGATGATGAAGTCCTGGAAGCAAAGGAAGACTATATTTCCATTCAGTGTGGATGGGGACCCAAGGAGATTCTGAAAGATGAAAACGGTGCTGTAAGCGGTATCGTATTCAAAAAATGTGTTTCCGTAAAAGATGAGACCGGAAGGTTCAACCCCAAATATAATGAGGAAGAAACGATTACGGTTCCCTGTAAGCATGTGGTACTTGCGGTTGGACAGAGCATTATCTGGGGAGATCTTCTGAAGGGTTCCAAGGTGGAGCTTGGCAGAGGGCGCGGCGTTGTTGCAGATCCGGTAACCTACCAGACAGCTGAACCGGATATATTTGTGGGTGGGGATGTCTATACCGGACCGAAGTTTGCAATTGATGCAATTGCGGCAGGCAAAGAGGGAGCTATTTCTATTCACCGTTTTGTTCAACCACATACATCCCTTACCATCGGGCGTAATAAGAATGACTATGTGGAACTTGATAAGGACGATATTTTAGTGGAATCTTACGATAATTCCAAGCGGCAGATTCCGGGTCGAAAGGAAGGAGAGACAAAGGGCTTTAGAGATACCAAGCTTGTGTTCACTGAGGAACAGGTGAAAAAGGAAACCAGTAGATGCCTGGAATGTGGGGCTTCCGTTGTGGACGAGAATCATTGTATCGGATGTGGAATCTGTACCACCAAGTGTGAATTTGATGCTATCCATTTATATCGTGAGAATCCTGAATGCTCCACCATGCGCAGAAGTGAAGATAAGTTGAAATATATTCTTCCCTATGCAGCAAAGCAAAAAATCAATATTGTGTTCAAAAAGAAAAAGTAAGATTGAGTTGCAGGAAGGGCAGAATATATGCATGAACTTGGGGTGGTCTTCAAAGTGATTGATAACTTAAAGGAAGTGGCAGAGGAAAACAGCATCGATAAGATAAGCAGAGTGACCATCGGACTGGGTGAGGTCTCAACGGTAATCCCGGAGTATTTGCAGGATTGTTTTAAATGGGCAAAGCGTAAATCGCCTCTGGTGGAAGAGTGTGAACTTGAGATTGAAACAATTCCGGCAGTTACTTATTGTGAAGATTGCGGTGAGACCTATCCTACCGTTTCGTTTGCCAAAATCTGTCCTCGTTGTCACAGTGAGAACACCTATCTGATACAGGGCAATGAGTTTGTCATAAAGGAGATAGAGGTGCCATAGAAGCATGTGCTTGATATGGAAGACAGGAATGGGGCGGGAGTAGACAACATGAATGAGCGTGAGATAGAAATCTTGGAAACCAAAGAAAATGTCCTTG
>JAILPF010000012.1 GCA_024699575.1 Acetatifactor sp.
AATCTATGCAGACCGTTTTCCCCTCTCCTGTTTTCATTACACCATGATTATCCTGTTGCAAAGAAGTTAACACTTTCTTGACATACTCTGAGCGGTCAAAGAAAAGATTGCAATATCCTCCAACAACATCAATCCGGTCTAAACACAGGTCGTACTTATAGTCCTCTAGTTTTTCCTTGATTTCCAAAGCTATAGATGCCGGACTCTTATGCATGACCTTCGCAAAAGAGAAGCATGGTAATGCCATATCTCCAATTGAGCTATCCCGTGGTGTCTCCAGTAATTCTTTGATTTGCTTCCACTCCATACCCCCTACTACTTCTGAAATAACTTTACTAACGTTTTCCTTCATTTCTGCATTCCTTTCTGAGTTTTGAATAAAAAAAGAACCGCAATAGATTTAGATTATCTGCTAAATCCTTTACGGTTCTGCTTAAAATATCTTATTAACAGCAACCGCACGAAAGCAAGACATACGTTCTTGCAACCATGCGGTGAATCTGCAATGATCACAAGAACTTATGTCTTCTCTGTCTGCGTCTTAAGCTGTTAAGTAATAAAAAATTCATTTTCGTTTCCTCACTAAATAATGGACTCAATATACACTTTCGAAAAACACATGTCAATATATTTTCAGAAAAAAACTCCCATTCATGGAAACGGTTTAAGAAGATCAATTGAATGCGCTTCTCTTACGATATACAAAAAAACCAAGTAAGCATACCAGCAACAAACACATCGATAGGATCAAAACAGAAATAAGGACCGACACTTCACCGTGTAACTGTACATGGATAGCGCCCCCAAAATCAAGATTCTTCAGCGCCAGATTGGTAAGAAGGTTTCTCGGTTCATATTTGGAAAATGACTTTGTAAAATACCAAAGGCCATCGATAATCAGTATCGGAACCAAAGCGTTTTTAAAAACACATGTTAAACAAAATCCTGCTTCCAAAAAGAACAGCATAACGAACAGCATGAATAACATGCCCAAAAAGGTTTTTACTCCGTCTGTGGAGAAATCCTCCGGTATATTGATCCATTTTGAGGTTATCAGTTTTTTTGCCCTGTCATAAACATTGAAAGATGTAAGGAAAGCAACTATTGTTGCAATTATCGTCGTCAGCGCGCAAAAACCGATCATGACCGCCTGTTTGCACAGGAGATAATTAGTCTTGCCTTCCGATGCTACCCGTAACTTGACAATATTTTTCCTGTAGTCGGATTCAATGCACAACGCCCCTATCACCGTCATCAGTATGGGAAATGCTACAAGCGCCATTTCCGAACATTGTCTTAAAGCATAGTATGGACTGCAGTAATACAGTCGATTTATTACTTCATCTTTATAGTATGATATGGGGTTGAGAATCGTAGATCTCCCATTTTCGAAAGTTTCAACCGAATAGGGTTCCTGTATCATTTCCTCAACATGATCCTTTAAAAACTCTTCAGAATGGTTAAAGCAAACATTAACATCCTTAAGGCCTTCGAAGTTCAGATATTCACCGAACAAAAAGACAAACAGGATCGAGGCAAAAATGATGAATATGCGGCCGGACAAAAACCAGTAACGTACTTCAGTCCCCAGAGAATACTTCATGATAAACCTCCTCCAGCCGTTTGTTACCTTTTTCTACCTGACAGATTTTTCTGTCTTTTATAACAAACAGATTATCGATAATATCATCATATATAGGTAACTGATGCCCGGTGATTATGATTGTTTTTCCCGATTTTATGGTCGCGAGATGTTTTTTCAGCAATAAAATCGAATCATAATCCAATCCGTTTGTAATCTCATCCATAGCAATTATCCGGGGCTTCATAATATCCGTTAATATAAGTCCCAGTTTTTTCTTTTGTCCGTATGAATAGTTTTTAACTTTGCGCTTCAAAGTATCTTCATCGAGGTATTTTAGTGAACTTCGAAGTATCTCTTCATCTTTTTTTGTTTTTCCGCTGAACACTCTGAGATTTGCAAAGCCCGTCAGATTGGTATAAAACGGACTATCATCCCATAAAACAATCTTGCTTAAACTGTTTGCATCAACATCAGCCTCATCTTCTATAATGGTTCCTTCGTATCCTTCAAGATTGAAAATACATTTTAGCAAAGTGGTTTTACCCGTTCCGTTTGGTGCCATAATAAATGAGATCTTGTTTTCTTCAAATGTCACATCATCGCAGGATATTATTTCCTTCTCTTTATACTTCTTTTTAAAGTTCTTTAGTCTAATCATTAGCTATAAGCCTCTTTTCGTAACTTCCCTCACGAAACCTATTCAAGTATTTCCTTCAAATACGATTCCCCGTCAATTTCCTTCCTGACTCCGAAATAGTCAAGTATCGTTGCGCCCATATCGGCAAAGGTCTTTCTCGTCCCCAGGTT
>JAILPF010000051.1 GCA_024699575.1 Acetatifactor sp.
TGCCGGTTCTTTCCAATCCGGGCTGGCAGAATAAACCGGTTCATCAATTGTCTTATATTCACACAAGAGGTCTGCTTCCAGAATAGCAAGCATTTTCATCGGTAAAAAATCCATTGGTTAATCCTCATTTTCATGTATTGATTTCTTTTAAAATACGCCCTCAGCATTTTAAAATCAAGTAAATATACATTCTTCATCAAACTGGCATGGCAAAAAAAATATATTCTGGCTCTTTTAACAGCACCACTATTTATATAAACTGTCCAGGAAAAGAAATAGACTAACAAATCAGTCTGGAAGGGATAAAAAAGATATGACGAAAAAAAAATACGGAACACTATTGCTTGGAATTATTTTACTGCTCGTCGGTATACCCTGTGCGATTTTCACTTACCGCAGCAGTTATCAGGTATCAATGGCTACCGGAGCTGAGCTAAACACAGTCAAAGAAGAATTAGTGGAAGAAGAGACGCCTGAGTTATTGGCTTTGAAGGAAGAATTGTCCGACCGCAAACTTACGGAAGAACGGCCATATGCCTATGCACTGACTTTATTATTTCTTGGAATTATGATAACTGCAAAGGGAGTCTATAATTTAACTCTTGCCAAAGAACATGAAACGGTGACCAATTTAAATCGCCTCGCGCAAGCAGGACTTTTAGCGGCACTTTGTTACATCGGATTTGCAATTTTTAAAATTGATATCCCCGTCGGACCGGAAAAAACAGCATTTCACTTTGGCAATGTATTCTGTGTTCTCGCCGCTTTGCTTCTGGGCGGATACTGGGGCGGGCTCGCCGGTGCAGTGGGCATGACTATTGGTGACCTCACCACCTCCTATGTAACCAGCGCACCAAAGACTTTCCTCTTAAAACTCTGCATTGGCCTTATCGTCGGTTTTGTAGCTCATCGCATTTTTAAGCTTAGCCATGGGCATTCCCAGAAATATATAACAGGTGTTACCATTCTTGCATCCTCCTGTGGAATGCTGTTTAACGTGTTTGCAGACCCTCTTGTCGGTTATTACTACAAAACCTATCTGTTAGGTGTTCCTCAGGATATTTCAGCGGCACTGGCCAAAATTAATACTTTGACTACTGCAGTTAATGCTGTAGTTGCTGTAATTGTTGCCACAGTCTTTTATCTCGCCCTTCGCCCGGCTTTACTGAAAGCACAGCTTCTCGTTCCTGTTTCTGTAGTAATGCCTGAACAAGAGCGCGATACGCAATAAAATGCTGAAAACATCATGCTCCTCCAAATTGGAGCATGATGTTTCCCAATGCACAATCTAGATACACATTCTTACCACTTCCATTGTTGATATCCTGTTTCTCAGCAACTCCTCCAAAAGACTTTTCCCCGATAGAAATATTGCCTGCCGCTGCTTCAACGCAGTAATTGTAATCTGTCTCTTCCCCTGACAGATGAATCGTTGCATTTCCCACAGCACATTTTGCAGATAACTTCTGTATTTCCTCTACGGTCAGTTCCACATTGCCGACACCGATATCCACCTTCAATTCTTCACAATGCACACCCTTTGCAATAAGTTCTCCGGCGCCTACCTTGCACTCCGCTTGCTTGGCATTCAGTTCTTCTATGGATAAAGCTCCGGCTCCGAATTCAATCTGCACGTCCTCGAAATGATATCCTCCGGGAATCCACAGTTTTACCTTACACTTCTCAATAGCGTCCTCATTTTTTCCCTTTTGAACCACTTTGACATATCCGGTATCTTTTTCGACATAACACTGCAATTTTCCACAATTCTCGCCTTCCACGTATAGGTAATCCTTATCGGAAATACAGAATTGAAATTGACATCCCCCTGCTTCAATGTGAAGATTTTGAACATTATCAGTAAACTCAAATCTTGCTCCATCCCCTTCTGCAATCTCGTGGTTTCGGTCAAATACCTGCTGGTCTGAAATGTCATAAATTGGGGTTAGCATATTTATTTTTCCAAACCATTGATAAAAGAAACCTGATTTGACTCCCCACATAATCAGCAATACCACGGCCACAACAGACAAAATGATTCTCACTCCATGTTTCACATATTTACCCTCACTTTTTAGTATTCTTTCTTCCAGTATTGTACACTATAAGCAGGAATAAGAAAACCTCCTGCAATTCTTTTTTTCTCTCCGTCCAATAAGTTGACAGCATTCTCGCATCCTGTATCTAGATATGCCATATAATCCTGAGAATCCGCATTGACAGCTACCAGAATGCTCTCATGCTCAGAGGCACGCTCGAATACACACTGCCGATTGGTCAGTACAATAGATCTAAAGTTCCCATAATTCAATGCTTCTGACTGACTTTTAACCTTTGAAAGTCTGGAAATAAAATCCGTTAATCCATTCCACTCAGGTACCTCAAAGCAACTCCGTAGAGCCGGATCTCCCTCTTCCTTTCTGGCTTTCGTCCCCCATTCGCTACCGTAATAGATGCAGGGAATCCCGGGCATTCCAAACATTAGCCCATAAATCAATGGCAAATGAGCTTCATTGTCCAAAATACTTGCCACCCTCGTCACATCGTGATTATCGACAAAGGACAGGAGATGTTTTCCCTTATAAAGTGTCCAGTTATCCGGACCGAACTGACGAATCAGCGAATGATTAATTTCGAACAGATTCATGCTGTTAAAACTACTGTAAAGTCCTTTATAGCACTCATAATTTGTCGCAGCATGGAGCATCCCGTCGTTCATCATACGATTGTAATCGCCATGAAGCATTTCGCCCAAAAGAAAGAAATCCTGCTTAAGTTCCTCTGTGAAGCATCTCAATCTTCGTACAAAATCCTCATCAAGAGAATATGCAACATCCAGTCTGAGCCCATCGATATCAAACTCCTCCACCCAGCTCCTGATACTCTCAAACAAGTATTGTATTACTTCCTCATTTCGAAGATTCAGTTTCACCAGATTATAATTTCCTTCCCATCCCTCGTACCACAAACCGTCATTGTAATTAGAATTTCCACCGAATTCAATCCGGTGAAACCAGTTCACATATTTAGAACTCTCTCTACTCTGCAGGACATCCACAAACGGCGCAAAGCCTCTTCCCACATGATTAAACACTCCATCCAGTATCACTTTGATTCCCTGACTGTGGAGCTCATCACAAACCCGTGCGAAGTCTTCGTTCGTTCCAAGTCGTACATCCAGTTTCCGATAATCTCTGGTGTCATAGCCATGTGCATCCGATTCAAACACCGGTCCGAAATAGACAGCAGTTGCACCGAGTCGCTTCAGATGCGGAATCCACTCTGATACCTTCAGGATCCGATGCTCCAGTCTACCATCATTTTCCAATGGAGCCCCGCAAAAACCCAGCGGATAAATTTGATAGAAAACACTTTCATATGCCCACATATTTTTTCCTCCCTTCGTTGACCAGGTCAGTACCATGCCAAAAAACTGTCAAAAAGTTATCCACATCAAAAAAGGAACATGCGTCGTTTTTTTTCATCAAAAACCTGTTAAACCCACCAAATCCACATACTTATCCACATATACACACATGTCAGATATATATTTACATTTTACCCCATCGCCAGGAATCCCAAAATCTCTCTACACGATTTCCAATCGTATTCACATTAACTGT
>JAILPF010000166.1 GCA_024699575.1 Acetatifactor sp.
AAATGGGAAGATGAAGAATGGGTTAATCAGTTAAATAAAAAAATGGATTAACTGATGGAACTTCTGCACCAGTTTTTGTTAAAATGGTAGTTGACCTTATAGTTTACTGCAATGATATAACGGTTTTGGAAAGGAGAGGGCTGATATGACAATTAAAGAATTTTCTAAGTTATGTGGCTGCAATCCTCAGACTCTTCGGTATTATGATAGTGAGAATCTGCTGAAACCGGTTAAGGTAGATGAGTGGTCAGGATATCGTTTTTATGAGGAAGAACAGGCAATTGCTTTTGTAGAGATAAAAAATTTGCAAAAAGCAGGATTCTCAATTGAAGAAATCAGAGGGCTGCTCAATAAAGATGATGCAGTAATCTATGAAGCTTTTGAGAAGAAAATAGCTGAAGAAGAAAAACGATTACAAGAGATGAAAAATATTCAACAAACATATCAGACCGAAATCACAATCATGAGAAACAAAATTGAAGCATTGCGGAAGTCTGTTAAAGAGTCAATGGAAAAGTACTCTGCTGTTGAAGAGTTTGGAATTGACCAGGAAACGTACGATGAAATGATAAAAGGCATGGATGAGTTCTTTGGAAAAATACTTGAGGAAGAAGACTATTCAAGGTACAAACTTATGGATGATTCGGATGAGAATCAGGAAAAGTTAGAGCAGAATTTCCGAGAGTGTCTGGATAATCCTTGCATGGAAACACTTTTTGAGAGACATGGATGGAAATATGTGAAAGACTTTTACGAGGAGCTTCCTAAGCTGCAGAATGGAGAAGAATATTTCTTCCAGTTTAAGCTTGAGGCCGACAAAATCAATAATACGGCGTTTGCAAATACTTTTTTGGGAATTCTTTGCAAGAAAAATCAGGAGAAACATATGAGTTTGAAATGTAACGTCATCTATTCTGGTGATGGAAATGATCATTTTTGGCTTTTGAAAAATAGAGATAAATAATTTAAGGTCTTCGAGATTACTTCTCGGAGACTTTTTTCATATTCATAAAATCTTAATCAGTTATTTAATCATTTTTTTAGAGTATTTCGTTAATATATATGTAAACGAAGGAGAAAGGAGCGGATGCATCTTGGCGGACGATGATTTAATTGAACAGATTTTACAGGGAAATGAGCAAGCAGCAACAGAATTGATTGAACGTTACTATGCATCAATTTTGCGATACTGTAAATGACATTGCTCTGATGTGGAAAAAGCGGAAGATTTGACACAGGAAACTTTTTTGAAACTTTTTCGAAATTTGACCGGATATAAAGGAAAGAATGCATTCAAGTCATATTTGTATACCATTGCAAATCATTTATGCATTGATGAGGGGAGAAGGGTGAAGCATCTGCCATTAGGAGATGAAGAAAAAATAGTAAATGAGTCTGGCGATATAAAGCGAATAGAGGATAAAGATGAGATAAGTTATGTGCAAGTGTATTATGAAGACATTTTACATGATAATCATGGATATGTATTTGTTAGATGAAGATGAAAACATGGTTCTTCCTAACTGTAATATTGCATTTTGGGATGAGGAAAGAAGGGGAAGTTATGAGGAGTATATATTGGATATCAGTGCTGATGAATTAAGCGAATATGCGATTTATGGGCATTTCTTTACTTGCCAAAATCTTGTGAAGGGAGATTGGGAGGTTAAATTTACAATAGAACAGATGAAAATACTTTAATTGTTAAAGAGATTGGTTTAAAATAAATGCATGCATAAACACACGCGTGCGTTTATCTTATTGCATAAACACACGAAAAGTGATATTGATTGTCTTGATGAGAAAGAACTTGTTTCAGAAATTGTCGGTATGACAAATACTGAAGGAGGAGTATTGTATCTTGGAGTCGAAGACAATGGTGATATAACAGGTGTACACAAAAAGCACAAAGATCCGAATGGAGCCATGGCATTGATTGCGAATAAAACAGTGCCTTCACTATCTGTGCGTGCTGAAATTATTGAGGAAGAAGGTATCGAGGTTTTACAGATACAAATTCCTATGAGCAAGACGATTATTGCGACATCGGATGGAAAGATACAAAGAAGACGTTTGAAGACGGACGGAAGTCCGGAAAATGTTCCTATGTATCCATATGAGATTCCGGGAAGATTATCCAGCCTCAGTCAGCTCGATTATTCAGCACAAATTCTTTTGGGTGCAACTATGGAGGATTTGGATGGAAATGAAAGGGATAGACTTCGCAATATTATCAAGTATCGTAAAGGTGATAAGTCCCTATTAGAGCTTACGGATGAAGAACTTGATAAGGCTTTGCAGCTGGTAAAGGAAGAAGCTGGTGTTTTTTATCCAACAGTTGCAGGAATGCTGTTGCTGGGTAAAGAAGATAGAATCGCTGAATTATTACCCACAGCGAAGGCGGTATTTCAGGTTCTTGAGGGGACAAAAGTCAGAAAAAACGAGCAAACATCAAAGCCGTTGCTTGCAACTTTTGAAATGTTTGAAGAATATATGAAAGCATGGAATCCGGAACGAGAAATGGAATATGGTTTATTTAGAGTGCCGATTCCAGAGTTTTCAGAAGCAGCATATCGTGAAGGCTTAGTAAATGCTTTTTGCCATAGAGACTATACTATAATTCAGGCTGTGAGAGTTGCTGTTGAAGATGAGGGATTAACAATTAGCAGCCCGGGAGGATTTATCGAGGGAGTAAATTTGAAAAACTTACTAACAGTGGAGCCTCATGGACGTAATCCGGTACTGGCAGATGCATTAAAGCGAATAGGTCTTGCTGAAAAAACGGGTAGAGGAATAGATAGAATTTTTGAGGGCTCTATCGTATTTGGCAGACCGTTACCAGATTGAAGAGAATCGACTGGGAAGATCCCTGCCGATTAACTCGTTATTGATTCTTTCAGCCTTGCAAAGCCAGCGTAGGTTAACAATTGCAGAAATTGCAGAGGTAACAAATATTGGCGAAATACGTGCCAGAGCGGTTGCCGAAAAGCTTGTTGAAGTCGGCTTGGTTGATGCTGGTGGCAATAATAAAGCACGCTTTTATATACTTAGCTCCAAGGTGTACAAGGAACAGGATAATATCGTAGGATATATTCGCCAGACGGGAATTGATGCGGTGAAATATGAAGCGTGGATTATGGAATTGATACAGAAACAAAACGGAAAAATTACAAGAGATAATGTTGTAGAGTTATTAAATGTTACTCCGTCGCAAGCTTATCGCTTATTGAAAAAAATGACTGATAAGGGTCGGATTAAGCTTGCTGGAAAGGGACGGTCAGCATCTTATGAATTAATAAAGTAAACGCACAAACATTTTTTTACGAGGGGAATAAGAAATCAAGAGACAAGGGAGATAGAAATATATGAGAGTCGAAGCAACGATAGAACAATGGAAAGCATTGTATGAAGTGACAACACGAATAAAGGAATTGAAACCATGGGAAAAATTCTGGGATATGGATTTGATAGGGGTTGCCAAAGGTGATGAAGAAGAGCCGGTTTTTTATAGTATACTTGGCAAAGGTGGCGATTGCTATGGTATAGCAGTTTATGAGGGATTTGAAGGACTTAATAGTTTTTTGATGTTGACGATGCAGCAGAGTATGAATCTGTCGACAGAATATGTAATGTTTCATCAAAAGAATCTTACATGCTATTGGGGGAATCGTGATGAATTGACAGACAAGCAAAGAAAAGTAATTAAAGAGTTGGGTTATACATATCGTGGGAAAAATCAGTGGTTATATTTTCTTTCATTTGAGCCGGGATACTATCCATATAATATGGATGCAGATGAGGTTTTGCGAATGACTGAATATATGCAAAATCTGTATAGAGCTTTAAAGTGCTATGAGCAAGAAGATATTAAGGTTGATTTTGAACATGGTAATATGTTTCATATAATGTTGAATGAAGAGAATGAATTCATCAACTTTGGAGAGATGCCTTTACCATTTACAGCTTTTCAATTTGGGAATTTGCTTATTACAGATGAGGAGCTGTTGTCAAATTTAGCAAAGGTTCCAAAATGCAATGCTGTTTTAGAAGCGGATGTGGCAGCGTTAGGTGCATCCATAACAGATAAAAAGTATGACCGTCCTGCAAATCCGGCATTATCCTTGTTGGGAGATGCTGATTCTGGAGCTATTCTTAAGTTTGAGATGCTGGAACCAGGGGAAGATGCAGTAGTAATGCTGGCAGAAATACTGATAGGATTTATTTTTCAATATGGAGCACCAAAAGAGGTAAGAGTAACGAATGTGATTGTGGAAGCCGGACTTGAGCAGATATGCGATGTGTGCAAAATCAAACTTCGTAGGGTGAAAAGCTTGCCGGGATTGGATGAATTTAAGCATAGCTTTGGGAGATTTGGATATTAAGCAATTGCTTTTTTGAGCATTTCATATTGATCGTGAACACCTCATATGCTAGAATAAAAAAAACAAACGTATGTTCTATAAGAAGGAGCGGGGGATTTTTACTATTTAGGATATTGTGTCTGAAACGTTGAAGGGACGATTGAAGAACAGATAAACGGTGCATTTGAACACATGGAGAGCAGGTTGACATT
>JAILPF010000149.1 GCA_024699575.1 Acetatifactor sp.
TGCTGTTCTTACCATTCCTAAGACCGGTGCTGTCGATGTTGCGGACAGACTGGTCAAAAACGGTATCCGCGCTATATGGAATTTTGCTCATGTGGACTTGAATGTACCGGATGGAATTCAGGTTGAGAATGTTCACCTTTCGGACAGCCTAATGAAACTTTCCTATAATATCAACAGATTTTCAGATAATTAAGCTTTTGTTTTTTGTTTGGAGGCGTGGATGGGACAAGGTGGTTTACAAAAAAAAGATGCGTTTTCTGAGGCAATCGCAGGCAAAAAACTGCCGGTACTTACTTTGGACAATAAATGGTATAAATTATTAGGTGAAGTTGGCAGAGAAGCGATGCAGAATGAAGAGGAAGCCTTGAATGCGCTTCTCAAAAAGCAGGGTAAAATTAATACAGAATTAAAAGATATCAAGCGCCTGAAAAAGAAGCTGATGAGTGAAATTGTTCCGATGGTTGATGAGATGGAGCAGGGTGGAGACGCAAAGCTCGAAAAAAAGATTGAGGAACATAAGCGCCTTGTTGAAGAGTGTAACGAAAAAATAGAAGCGTATCAGGATGAAATGCTTGATATTCCAAAAGAACTTGACCATTTAAATGGGGAATTGATGCTTTCGACAATGGCAAATTGCTATGACACTATACAGGAGAATACATCAGACATCGCTGAAATCGAGAAATGGGTCGCAGAGATTCGAGTGGAATTAAAGAAAAAATTAATTCGTAAACAGGAAATGGAACAGAAGAATCATGAGATTTATTCATATATGCATGATATCTTTGGCGCGGAAGTTATGAATTTGTTTGATTTAAAGTACGATCCGGAGCAAAAACATCCAAAAAAGCCGGGCGAAACAACCCCGAATGAACATAATGAGGGATCGTGAAATGATGCGCGGTCCCTTTTGTATTAGTTTTTATCTATCATTTAGAATGAGGGCAAACAATGGAATATCTTGTAACTGCTGAAGAAATGAAAAAATATGACGAGAATGCGATTGAACGTATCGGCATTCCGGATTTGGTGCTGATGGAAAGAGCAGCCCTTTGTACTTGTGATGTGATTTTAAACTGCTTTGAGACAGGGGAGATGCCCTTGGCTAAACTAAATATTCTGATTCTGGCAGGGACGGGAAATAACGGAGCGGATGGACTTGCTCTCGGCAGATTGTTATGTGACCGTGGAGTATCTGTTGATATTTTTTGCCCTACAGATATGTCCAAAGTCAGCCCTGCATGGCAGAAGCAAAGTGAAATACTGAAAAAGTATGGCATGTCAGTGGTCAGAAAAATGCCAGATAAAGAATACAATATAATAGTCGATGCTATTTTTGGAATTGGACTTAACAGGGACATTGACGGACAGCTGGCAGAAATTATAGAAAAAGTAAATTTCAGGGATGCAAAGAGAATTGCGATGGATCTTCCGACCGGAATTCATGCTGATACCGGACGAATAATGGGTTGTGCGTTTCGTGCAGATATTACGGTTACATATGGATTTGTAAAGCGTGGGTTGGTTTTGAGGCCGGGACTTGAGTATGCCGGAAAAGTGGTAAAGGCGGATATTGGTATTTCTGAGAAATGTTTTTTTGATTCTTTTCCGCAAATGTATTATTATAATGAAAGCGCTCCAGAAGTGCTTCCTTTAAGAACTGCAGACGGTCATAAAGGAACCTTTGGAAAAGTTTTGTTGATTGCCGGAAGTGTCAATATGGCAGGGGCTGCTATCCTGGCTGCAAAAGCTGCATATAGAATCGGTGCCGGCATGGTCAAAATTTTGTCTTCAAAGAAAAACCGCGTGATTATACAGGAAAGTATTCCGGAAGCTTTATTTGGTACTCCGGATCAATTGGAGGATGCTCTGTTATGGGCGGATATTGTGATTATCGGACCGGGTATTGGAACGCGTTCTGAGGCTAAGATGTGCTTAAAAAAGGTGATCACAAAGAGCTCTCTACCACTTGTGCTGGATGCAGATGCATTGAATCTGTTGGCCAAGGATGAGCAGCTTCAGAGGTTGTTGAGTAATCGTCAAGAAACTACTGTTATCACTCCACATATTGCTGAATTGTCTCGTCTGATGAACATTCCTGTTTCGGAGGTCCAAGATGATTTGTATCACTGTGCAATGGCACTTGCAGGGAAGCTTCATGTGACGGTTGTTGCGAAATGTTCACAGACGTATATCTGTGAGGAAAATCATCCGACCTGCTTAAATATTTATGGAAACAGTGGAATGGGAACTGCCGGATCGGGTGATGTGCTTGCCGGAGTAATTGGCGGTTTGATGGGGCAGGGTGTTGAAGGATACCATGCTGCTGCGCAGGGAGTCTTTTTGCATGCAAAGGCCGGCGATGCAGTTAGAGATTGCAGAGGAGAGCATTTTCTTATGGCCGGAGATATTGTGGAAAAATTGGGTCAAATAAGATAAAGAAGGATAAGAAATATCATGAATGAGGAAATAGAAAGAAAATTAAAAACGTATCAGAGAGGATATGCGGAGGTAGACCTGGATGCAATTGTTGATAATATGGAAAACATGAAGCAACATCTGGCTCCGGGCACGCAGATGATTGGTGTTATAAAAGCAGATGGATACGGACATGGAAGTGTTCCGATTGCGAAATGTCTTCAGGAACTTGATTATGTTTTCGGGTTTGCTGTCGCAACTGCGGAGGAAGCCCATATACTTCGTCTGGCAGGCATTCATAAACCGATATTGCTACTGGGATATGCTTTTCCTTACTCCTATTCTGTTCTGGCAGAAGAAGAAATCAGACCTGCAGTTTTTCGATATGATATGATTGAACAATTGAATGAGACAGCAGCACAAACCGGTAAAAAAATCAAAGTACACATCAAGGTGGATACCGGAATGTCTCGAATTGGAATCACTCCGGATGAAGAGGGACTTAAATTTGTTGAAAATCTTGCGAAAAAGGAGCATTTGGTTATTGAGGGGATTTTTACACATTTCGCACGTGCGGATGAGATTGATAAATCCTCTGCTATGCATCAATTAGAATTGTTCCAAAAATTTGTCCATATGGTCGAAACAAAGCTGGAAATTGAGATACCGATGAAACACTGCGCAAACAGTGCAAGTATTATGGAGCT